>CALFUP010000120.1 GCA_937929875.1 uncultured Cocleimonas sp.
GACCTTATTTTAATAGAAACCATCTTCGATACGCTAAATGCAAAAGCTGCTGTATTTGCCGTTGAAACTGTATTTGAAGAAGATAATATAAAGCTTCCCGTAATGATTTCTGGCACGATTACAGATGCTTCTGGCCGAACACTATCAGGCCAAACTACCGAAGCATTCTATAACTCACTAAAACATGCGAAGCCAATCTCCATTGGCCTTAACTGTGCCCTTGGCCCAGATATGTTACGCCAATATTTACAAGAATTATCTCGCATTAGTCACACCTATATTTCAGCTCACCCGAATGCGGGTTTGCCAAATGAATTTGGTGAATACGATCTAGAACCAGAAGATATGGCCGTGCATATTAAAGAATGGGCGGAGAGCGGATTTTTAAATATTATTGGCGGTTGTTGCGGATCAAGCCCAGAGCATATCAAAGCGATGGCTGATGTTGTTTGTAACACTCCTCCTAGAGTTATTCCTGATATACCTGTTGAATGTCGACTTTCAGGTTTAGAGCCTTTCAATATTGGTGAACACAGTTTATTTGTTAACGTCGGCGAAAGAACCAATGTTACTGGTTCCGCAAGGTTTAAACGACTTATCAAAGATGGCGATTACGATACCGCTTTAGAAGTCGCCAAAGAGCAAGTAGAAAACGGCGCACAAATCATTGATATCAACATGGATGAAGGCATGCTCGAATCTAAAGAAGCGATGGTTCGTTTCTTAAATTTGATTGCCGCTGAACCAGATATAGCCCGAGTTCCTATCATGGTGGATTCGTCTAAATGGGAAATCATTGAAGCGGGTTTGAAATGTATTCAAGGCAAAGCCGTTGTTAACTCAATCTCTTTAAAAGAAGGTGAAGAAAACTTTCTTTACCAAGCTAAGTTAATCAAGCGTTACGGCGCAGCAACTGTAGTGATGGCTTTTGATGAAGATGGTCAAGCGGATACTTACGAACGAAAAGTTGAAATTTGCACTCGCGCTTATAAAGTACTCGTTGAAAAAGCAGATTTCCCCCCCGAAGACATTATTTTCGATCCTAATATCTTCGCCATCGCTACGGGTATTGAAGAACACAACAACTATGGCTTGGATTTTATTAGAGCAACTAAAGCGATTAAAGATACCTTACCGCATGCGATGATTTCTGGTGGCGTCTCTAATGTTTCGTTCTCATTTCGTGGCAACAATCCGGTACGCGAAGCGATTCATTCCGTATTTCTTTATCATGCGATTAAAAATGGCATGAGTATGGGAATTGTGAATGCAGGTCAATTGGAAGTTTACGATAACCTTCCTGATGAATTACGCGATGTGGTTGAAGATGTTGTACTAAACCGTAATCCTGAAGCCACTGAAACACTCATTGATATTGCGCCAAATTACGTTGGCGACGGCAGCCAAAAAGAAAGCAAACAAGATTTGGAATGGCGCACATGGACAGTAGAGAAACGTTTAGCCCATGCCCTAGTAAAAGGCATTGACGCTTTTGTCGATGAAGATACTGAGGAAGCCTTAGCAAACTTAAAGCGCCCTATTCATGTCATTGAAGGCCCGTTGATGGATGGCATGAACATTGTCGGAGATTTATTTGGATCGGGCAAAATGTTCTTACCGCAAGTGGTAAAATCAGCCCGCGTCATGAAAAAATCAGTCGCCTGGTTAGAACCTTTCTTACTTGCTGAAAAAAGTGGCAAAGAGGTCAGCTCCAACGGCAAAATATTGATGGCTACGGTAAAAGGCGATGTGCACGACATTGGTAAAAATATCGTTGGTATCGTCCTTCAATGTAATAGTTACGAAGTGTTAGATCTTGGCGTAATGGTGCCTGCAGATAAAATTCTACAAACAGCGATTGATGAAAACTGTGATGTCATTGGTCTATCAGGCCTGATTACACCTTCTCTGGATGAGATGGTCAATGTCGCCAAAGAAATGCAACGCCGTAATATCAATCTACCCTTGATGATTGGTGGTGCTACAACCTCTAAAATTCATACTGCGGTGAAAGTAGACCCTCAGTTTGAAGGTCCTGTGGTATATGTACCCGATGCTTCACGTGCTGTTGGTGTGGCTGGAAAACTAGTATCTAAAGATAACAAAGCTGATTTCCATATAGAAATGAAGGCAGAATATGATGCGATGCGTATTAATAGGGCGGCAAATCAACGCGTTAAAAAAACGGCAACTCTCGAACAGGCGAGAGCAAATAAAGCTAAAATTGATTGGGATAACTATCAACCCCCTAAGCCCGCAATTTTTGAAGGCGCTATAAAACACGATTTAATCAAAGGTGAGTATACTTTTGAAACACTCGATAATGGTGGAATAGTCCTTCAATTTGATGACTACCCTTTAGATGATTTAGTCGAGATATTTGACTGGACACCCTTCTTTAGAAGTTGGGAATTGGCAGGACGCTATCCTGCAATCTTAAAAGATGAAGTGGTCGGTGAAGCGGCTACTAAGTTAATGCAAGATGCCAAAGCAATGCTAAAAACATTACTTGCTGAGAAGTGGTTGACGGCAAAAGCCGTGTTAGGTTTTTTTCCAGCAAATAGCAATGGCCTTGATGATATTGCTTTATACCCACAGAGCACCTCTACTGAAAATACGGGGAATGTTCACACCACACTCCACCACATTCGCCAACAAATGGATCGTAATAATCAAAATGCAAATTTCTGTCTTGCTGATTTTATCGCTCCTAAAGACTCTGGCAAACGAGACTGGCTGGGTTCATTTGCAGTAACCACAGGGTTCGGTGTGGAAGATCGTGTCAAACGCTTTCAGGAAGATCATGATGACTACAATGCGATTTTACTCGAAGCCTTAGCCGATAGATTTGCTGAGGCTTTAGCTGAAAAAATGCACGAATTAACACGAAAAGTATTTTGGGGTTACGCCAGCGACGAAACACTCAGCAACGAAGAGCTAATCAAAGAAAAATATCAAGGTATCCGTCCTGCTCCTGGCTATCCTGCTTGCCCAGAACACTCTGAAAAAGGCACGCTTTGGGAGTTACTACAGCCTGAAAAACGTATTGGATTAAAGATCACAGAATCGTATGCAATGTGGCCAGCTGCTGCTGTTTCTGGTTTTTATTACTCACACCCTGATTCTCGTTATTTTGGCACAGGTAAGATCAATCGAGACCAAGTTGAAGACTATGGAAAACGTAAAGGTTGGAATATGGATACAGCCGAAAAATGGTTAGGGCCAGTGTTGAGTTATGATGCTTAAATTCTAACTAAAAGCTTCAGTTTGAATGATATTACCGCTATTCAGTCTTAATAATGAAAATTCTGGTTAGCTTTCCGAACGACTCGTGCTGAGCTTGTAGAGGACCTGTATTGAGCGAAGTCGAAATGCTGTATTGACCTTAGTAGAAAAGACACCCCCCACCTTTTTGAGAGTTTAAAGGGTTTAACGCCTCAACAATGCGAACCACCGCCAAACATTCAATATGCTCATTAAGGAGGCCGCCACATAGGTAAAGGCGGCCGCTTTAAGAATTTGATCTACAGCTTGATGTTCCTCTTCTTGAATATAACCTTCCTTTAATATTGGCAAGGCCTTACCAAAGCTTGCATCCAATTCTACTGGTAATGTAACAAGATGAATGACTGTTGAGCCAGCAATGGTTAGAAAACCAGTCGCAAAAAATACTATTCCTGCTGCTGGGTTTCTCGTTAAAATCATAGCGATTGGCATAATCATCATAATGACTGATCCTACCTTTTCTAACTTCATTGAGACCTTAATGAGTCGAGTTCTCAATTCAAGTTTCGCCTCTTTTTTATGATGTTGAATCGCATGACCAACCTCATGAGCCGCAACTGCAACAGCCGTTAACGATTTATCATTAAAATTCTTGGGTGATAAACGAACAGTTTTCGATTCGGGATCATAATGATCATTGCCTGCTACCGTTTCTTCAACATTCACATCTGTCATCTCGAAACGATCTAACAAATGTTGTGCTAGTTCTCCGCCAGTACCCTGAATATGATCTTGTGGCGTTGAATGTTTGGCAAACACGCTTTTTGCCCACCATTGCGGTAGAAAAATTATAGCGGCTATTACGATGATTAATATTAAGATCGGCATGCTCTAATTTTAGTATAAGCACAAACGAATAGATATTGATAAGGTGTTAACTAGGCGTAAACAGGTTTTTTCTATGATAATTCAATAGCCTAAATGAACTGTATAGTGGAGGAATTGACACCCCCCCACTTTTTGAGAGTTTATAAAATACAGAAGTTTTTAATAAACTACATCATTGCCGGTTCTTGATCGTTGCTCTGCGGTGAAGATTTCATCGCTTCTAATGCCTCTTTAGCTTGTTTAATAGACTTTTCAAACGACGAGATTTCAGCTTCTTTTGATACTTTTAATCTAACGATTTCTTCAACCTTTTCACGGTTTGTCTGTTTTTGTTGTTCAAGATCAGAAAGAATTTCAGAATTTGATTGCTCAAGTAATTCTGTTTTTTTAGTTAATTCTGTCAACTGTGAATCAATAGTCTCTAGTTTTCTTTTCTTATCTTGATCTTCTGATAACAAAGCATCTAAATCAATCTGCTTTTCTTTAATCGAAGAATTACGTTGATCTTTTATTCTCTCATATTGCGCTAACTGAGCTGCGAATTCTTCATTTTTAATTTGTTCTTTTTCTTTAAGACTCGACATATCTTGATTCTTTTTCGATATATCAGACTCCATCTCAGCAATTTCTTCTTCCAGAAGTAATACTTGATCTTTAAGCTGTTTTAAATCTATTTTACGAGTTTGCAGATGTGTTTCGAGTCGTTCAAGGTCTTTATGCTTGTTTTGTTTTAATTCTTCAAACTGTTTAGCGATTGTAGCGCTAGACTTATCAGACTCTTGTTTGATTTGATCATCTGTAATCTGCTGCTCTAAATCTTCAATTTCTTGTCGAATAGTTTCTTTATTTTTAGTTATATCGCTTAATTTATCCTTAGTTTCTTGCCTTATATTGCTTTTAAACGATACTAATTGATTATTATCTTTTTGATCTAATTCAATTTCTTGCTGCTTTAAACCATAGCTTTTTTCCAGTTGATTAGCGCCTTGTAACGTTAGTTTATGCGTTTCTTCTAAATGGGCGAGCTCTAATTGAGATAATTCTTTTTGTTGTTGCAATTGTGCAATATTTTGTTCTTTTAAAGAAATATGTAATTTTATTGTTTCTGAATTGTCGATGGGATTGTCAAAGACAGAATATTCTTGATTGTTATTTCGTGTATCTAGACGACTCGATTCATCAAACTGTTTTATTGTTGATTTTTCTTCAAATTCAGCCTTTTTGTTATTATCTGACCTTTCTATATTCTTAGTTACATCAGTGTGATCAATGTCTAGGTTTTCTTGAAAATTTTGATATGACATATTTTCATTTGAATTAGATTCGTTTTTGCTTGGATTATCGATAGCTTCATCAAACTCTATAATATCGATACTGTGCATAGATTCATTTGAATCTTCTTTCTCTGAAGTAGTGAATGCGTCTTCTGGCATATTATCAATTTCAGATTCAATCTCGTTTAATTTAGAATTAAAAATTTCAGCATCAGTCTTTAAATCATTAAAACGTTCTAATAATTGATCGAAGGTCTTTGGATTGTATTTACGCATCGATTCATGAAATAACACATTAAACTTGTCATGAAGATTAGCATGACTTACTGTTAGTTCTTTGAACCAAGGAAAATCTGAATCAAAACTTTGGTTTGAATTACACCAATGCGTTAGATGACACTCTTCTAAAGGCACAGGTTGTTCTAATCTATCTAAATTAATACCATCCAGAAGCACTTGACCATCATTTACGAAAAAGTCATGTGAAGCTCGAGCCTCCTGAAGAATATTTCTGATTTCCTGCTTGTCCATTATCAATTTATCTCTATTATTTTTATATTATTTAAATTAAACCTGATTATTTTTTCATGTTAATTCACAGGTTCATTATTTACAAAGCTTTTAGATTAACGGTAGACTAAGGATTAAAAGGTGCTTTGTTTTCATATAATTAATTTATAAGCCAGTAATATGTATTGCATAATTGCATCGTTTTATTCTTGTAATGTAGAAGTAGATAAATACTTTTTAACTACAAAATAACTAAAAAGATAATTGAAAATAATAAAACATATAATGCAAAAACACAGAACAGCGACTAACATTGCAGAACTATTCTACCCATAGAGTTAATAATCGTGTCTGCAAAACCTTCACTAAATGAACAACAACAGCAAGCAGTTGAACATATTGGCTCACCTTTATTAGTGCTAGCGGGAGCGGGAACTGGCAAAACACGTGTTATTACAGAAAAAATTGCGTGGTTGATACGAAATGCCAATGTAAATGCTAAAAACATTGCTGCCATCACTTTTACCAATAAAGCTGCTCGTGAAATGAAGCAACGTGCTTCTAGTATTCTTACTTCTGAAGAAGCCAAAGGTTTAACGGTTTCAACATTTCATACCCTTGGTTTAACGATCATCCGTAAAGAATTTAAACATCTGGGTTATAAAGCTGGGTTCACAATTTTCGATGCACAAGACAGTAGCACCATCATTAAAGAGCTCACTTTTAGCGAAGCTTCTGTCGAAAATGACGACGAAGATGATAACGATGATGATATTCGCTGGATAATATCAAGATGGAAAAACGATTTTGTTTCGATAGATAAAGCTTTTGAAATCGCAACTACCCCGCACGAAGTTCGAGCAGCAAAACTCTATCGAAGCTATCAAAGACAACTCAAAGCCTATAACGCCATTGATTTTGATGACTTGATTTTATTGCCGTTACAGCTATTCAGAGACAAACCAGAAATATTAAAAGAATGGCAAAATAAGTTTCGTTTCTTGCTCGTGGACGAATATCAAGATACAAATATATGCCAGTATGAATTAGTCAAACTACTAACAGGGCTTAGAAAAGAACTGACTGTAGTGGGTGATGATGACCAATCAATTTATGCCTGGCGCGGCGCAAAGCCTGAAAATATTGCACAATTACAAACAGATTACCCTAACTTAAGAGTCGTTAAACTCGAGCAAAACTATCGTTCAACTTCACTTATATTAGAAAGCGCGAACGTTTTAATTTCCAATAATGATCACCTTTTCGATAAAAAACTATGGAGTAGTTTGGGCGAAGGCGAAAAAATTCGGATTATTCCCTGTAAAAACGCTGACCATGAAGTAGAAACCGTCATTGGCGAAATCATGAAATTTAATTTTCGTGATAAAGCCAAATATCAAGATATGGCAATTTTATATCGCAGTAATTATCAAAGTCGCCTGTTTGAACGGTATTTACGCACTAACAATATCGCCTATAAGATTAGTGGCGGAACGTCATTTTTTGAACGTGCTGAAGTTAAAGATATTCTCGCTTATTTACGTTTAATCGTTAATACAGCTGATGATGCCGCTTTTTTACGCGTTATAAATACGCCGAAAAGATCAATCGGTGCAAGTACGCTTGAGAAATTAGGCAACTATGCTAATGAACGACAAATCAGTTTGTTTGCCGCCAGCCAAGAAATGGGCTTTGCACAACGAGTTTCAGGAAAAGCGGCAGCATTAGTACAAGGCTTTATCTTTTGGCTAAATGAGTTAATAGTCAGCAGTCATGATAGCAAACCGCATGCTTTAGTTGAGAGGATAGTCACCGAAATAGCTTATGAAGACTGGCTTAAGAATATTTGTTCATCGGATAAACAAGCTGAACAACGAATGGCCAATGTCTACGAAATTATCGATTGGACAAGGCGCTTGTTTGAGGATGGAGAAGGAAAAGAAACTATCGGCGAGATAATTGCACATATGTGTTTAATGGATTTATTAGAACGCAACCAAGAAGAAGAGGAAGAAAATGCCATTAGTCTAATGACCATGCACACCGCTAAAGGCCTAGAATTTCCTTATGTATTTATGATAGGAATCGAAGAAGAAATCCTCCCTCATGTGAATAGTATGGAAGATGATGGTTTGGACGAAGAGCGTCGATTAGCCTATGTTGGAATTACCAGAGCAAAACAGTTTTTAACCATTACCTATGCCAAAGTCAGAAGTAAATATGGTGAAAGAATCAGCTGCGAGCCTAGTAGATTCTTAGATGAACTTCCTGAAAAAAACTGCGAATGGGCTGATCGTGTAGTGGTCACAAAAGAGCAAATGCAAGAGACCAGTCAATCGTATATTGCTAATTTGCAAGCGATGTTAGACGATTAGATAATCTAACTGACACCCCCCTACTTTTTGATAACTTTCTATACCGTATGGATAAATGTAATAACTCAGCCTAGTTATTTATAACAACGTCTTTATTCGATCAGTAAGACTCATTTAGTAACAATCATTCAATAAGAACGTCTAAATAAAATTCCTAGTAAAACATCAGAACGATTTATTGCGGTTCCTTCATAATTGTTTCGAAGTACAAATTCTGATTTAAAAAAATTTGAAATATTATTTTCTCTCTCTAAATGTATTTCCACAAAAACGACATTTAGAGAAAACTATATTTGGAAGTGTTGAGGCTTCTTGGCTAGGCTTTAATCGAATCACATTAACACTGCCACAATTCGGGCAAGATGATTCACTGTTCGTAGGTAAATTCGGTAAATCCACTTTTGTATCACTTATTTTTTTTTTAGAAAGTGAATATTTAGCCGAGATTTTTGAATCACTCGAGATACTCTCCTCATAATCTAACGGAGGTAAACGGCTCTCATGCTCAGCAATTAAACTCTGGCATTGTTTGCGAAAGGGTTGAAGTAATCCTACGTCATCAAACCCTTTTCTAAAATCTTGTAATAATTCTACCGTAGGCAACTTTGGTTGATACTCTGGTTGCATAAAACTAAACAGATAGAGTTGATGTTTAGCCCAGCGGAGAAGTGAATCATCATCCAGCGTTAACAACTCTTGTAAAGCCACTAGACGAAGTAAGATAAGTTGCTCATTAGCACTTAAGTTCACTATTTTTTTCCTTTCAAAAAACTTACGAAATTTTGCCCATGGTAAACTACTTGCAAAAAGAGCCACTGAGCTTACAAAGTGAGGATCAGGCGCAACGTACGATTGCCCTTTTCCCATTTCATCCCTAACGTAAAAATCCACACTAACTCCTTTTATAAAAACGAAATGAACCCGATTCTTAAATAGTTTCAAGCACGCTGTAATTGGCTCTAGATTAAGCTAAGTATTTCTGTAGAGACAGGCTCAATAATGACATTGGCAGAGTTACTCTGACGAACGGTAAATTTAGAATATTCGTGAATATTTAATCGTTTAAAAACTGCACAATGTTTTAAACGTTTAAATATATTTATTGAGGATTTACTGTTAAAGATTAAACAAAAGTTAATCCCAAATAATGTTTTTATTAAATCGCATTTATTACTATGTATAGATTATGTTTTCAATATTTAACAAACACATAAAATATCTACAAAAAGTGGGGGGGTGTCATTTTTTATATTGATACTGTGATGCACGTAAAAATGAGTCAATTTTAGCTATTGAAACAACACCTTACTTTACCTATCATTGCATCCATATGATTTCTTATTTATTCAATTAGCCTTGCGCCTTAGTAAAATAAAAATAGCCGGCTTTAAATCTTTTGTTGATCCAACAACAATAGATTTACGCAGTAATCTGACTGGCATTGTCGGACCCAATGGCTGTGGTAAATCAAACACTATTGATGCAGTTCGTTGGGTAATGGGCGAGAGCTCAGCTAAGCATTTACGCGGCGCCTCAATGGATGATGTCATCTTTAACGGATCATCTTCGAGACAAGCAATTGGACAAGCATCAATAGAATTATTATTTGATAATAGTGATGGTACTTTGGGTGGTGAATACGCAAAGTTTTCAGAAATTGGTATCAAACGCTTAATTAGTAGAGACGGCCAGTCAAAATATTTTCTGAATGGATCTCGTTGTCGACGTCGTGATATCACCGATATATTTTTAGGCACAGGACTTGGACCTAGAAGTTACGCGATTATCGAACAAGGCATGATTTCTCGCTTAATTGAAGCTAAGCCAGAAGAATTACGTAATACCCTAGAAGAAGCCGCGGGTATTTCAAAGTATAAAGAACGCCGCCGAGAAACTGAGAGAAGGATTAAAAATACGCGCGAAAACTTAGAACGACTTAGCGACCTTCGCGAAGAACTTGATAAACAATTATCACATTTAGACCGACAAGCAAAAGCCGCGGTAAGATTTAAAAAACTGAAACAAGAAGAACGCCAAACTTCGGCGGAACTAATTTTATTACGCTTAAAAAGCGTTGATACAGATATTGCTGAACGCGAAAATACGATTAATCAAAATGCCAATACTCATCAATCGGCATTAGCAGAACAACGCTCACTCGAAAATCAAATTGAATCTCAACGGAGTCAACAGATTGAAGCCAATGATTCGTTTAACGAAGTGCAAGCCAGTTTTTATCAAGTGGGTGCAGAAATATCACGATTAGAACAAAGCATCCAACATCAAAAAGAACTTGCTGAACGTCATCAACGTGAGTTAATACAAGTTGATAGTGAAATTTCTGAGGCGCAGCAGCATACTGATGGTGATAAAAAACAATTAGAAAATGCAATCGAACAACTTTTAGAATATGAACCTTTATTAGCTACTGAAAAAGCACAATTACACGTGGCTGAGACTACCCTAAGTGAAGCTGAAACCAAACTTGCTGAGTGGCAACAAAGTTGGAATAGCTTACAAACAAGACTCGCTGAGCCCGCCCAACAAGCACAAGTTGAACGCGCAAGAATGGAGCAACTTGAAAGCCAATTACAGCAAATAACAAGTAGGTTATTAAAATTAAATACGGATAAAGGGATTTTTAATACTGACTCACATACTGAAGAATTGATTCAACAAAAACAATTACTTGAAGAGACTAAACATGCCTCAGTCGTTGTTAAAACCGAATTTGAAGCAGTGAAGAAGAACTTACAAGAACAACTTGAATCTAACAAAGTAGTTCAACAGCAATTACAAGAAAGTCGTTCGGAACTACAGTCATTGAGTGGTAAATTATCATCCTTGGAAGTATTACAAAAAGCGGCGTTAAACCAAGACGGCAATAGCCAATCTATACAACGTCAGCAAAAGTGGTTAAAACAGCATGGACTTGATTCTATCAAACCGCTAGCAGACTCTATTCAAATTGAAAATGGCTGGGAAAAAGCGTTAGAAATAGTATTGGGCGACTTCTTACAATCTAAACACCTAAACTCTAAACAACATCTCGATAAAATTCTTTCAGATAATTTACCTGTCACTGCGAGTAGTTTTATATACGATTCTGATTTAGAGCAAACATCAATTGAGAAATTTTCACAACTTAATCAACACTCTCTTGCTACGAAAGTAACAGAACCCAAAGCAATTCATCCCCTACTCGCCAATATCAAATGTACTGAGGCACTAGATGAAGCTTTAGCACTGCAGTCAAGTTTACAGTTGGGTGAAACGCTGATTACAAAAGAAGGAGTATTACTTGGTCCGAACTGGATAAAAACTCAGGCACAAGATAGTTTTAGTCAAGAAGACAGTGTTCTCTCGAGAAAAAAAGAGATTGATGCTACTAAGCTTGCTATTGATGAATGTCAAAAGTTACTAAAGCAAACACAAAACAATTTAGAAAATGGACAAACACTAAGACAACAGTTAGAAGAACAACAAGCTTCCTTACAAACACGTTTGAATGAGCTACACCGTGAGGAGTCACAAGCACAATCTGTAATTCATGCTAATGAAAATAGAATCAAACAAACCGAAGCGAATCAACAACGCGTTTTAGCCGAAATTGTTGACTTAGAACTGCAGCAGTCAAATAATCAAAATTTTCATCAAAATGCTACAAAATTACGTAATCAAGCATTAGAGGTGCTAGAGACATTAGAATCTGAAAAAGCGTTTATCGAAGGTAAAGACTCTCCTCTGCAAGAAGCTGTATCAATGGCTAAGGAAGAAACTCGTCGTATTAACGAGATAGTTCAACAAGCATTATTAAAAGTAGAATCAGCTAAAACAAGTAAGCAAAGTGCTGAATCACAATTGCAACGTTTAGATGAACGATTGAGTATACTTTTCGAACGAAAGGAATCCTTAATCGAAGATAATTCAAATCAACTTAATAATATTGATAATGAATTTAATAATGAAGAATTATTGAGTCAACAATTAGAAAAACGTAAAACGGTTGAAATTGATCTTACAAAAGCCCGAGAGAATCTTCAAAATATTGATACTAAGGTCCGTGAATTAGACCACAAAAGACAAACCGCAGAGCAACAAGTAGAAACATATCGAACACTTTTAGAAAAATTAAAAATGGAGTGGCAAGAAGTCAGTGTTCGTCAGCAAACCTTAAAAGAGCAATTTGACGAGACCGATTTCACGGCAGAAGAATTGCTAAATAATATGGACGAGGCGCTGACTCTTGATATTCAAAATAAGCATCTTGAAGATATCCAACGAAAAGTTACTCGCTTAGGGGCAATTAATTTAGCCGCTATTGATGAGTTTACAGTACAAAGCGAACGTAAAGTTTATTTAGATCAGCAAGATACTGATCTTATGCAAGCGTTAGAAACCTTGGAAACCGCCATTGCCAAAATTGATCGTGATACACGAAGTCGTTTTAAAGATACCTTTGAAAAAGTAAATGCCCGCATACAAGAAATGTTTCCTCAACTTTTTGGTGGCGGTAAAGCTCACCTAGAAATGACGGGAGATGACTTACTTACAACAGGTATTTCAATTATGGCGCAGCCACCAGGCAAGCGGATATCGAGTATCCATCTGATGTCGGGTGGAGAAAAAGCGCTCACGGCTGTGGCAATGGTATTTGCTATTTTTGAGTTGAATCCAGCACCGTTTTGTATGCTAGATGAAGTTGATGCACCATTAGATGAAGCGAACGTTGGTCGATTCTGCCAATTAGTAAAGAAGATGTCAGATCGAGTACAGTTTATTTTCATTACTCATAATAAAACCACTATGGAATTAGCGGAGAATCTCATCGGTGTGACCATGCGCGAACCTGGGATATCTCGTCTTGTTAGTGTTGATGTAAATGAAGCCGCTCGTTTAGCTAATGAGTAATGTTTAAAAGAGTGTTTATTTATTTACGATAATGAATTTAGAATAAAGTATTTTAATCTCTCGATAATATTTTAGTTTCTAACTATCATTTACGATTATTAAAGACCTGTACATCAAAACCTAAACTTTACTTACCGGCAATAATATAAGCTATGAATATATCGAGCATTTTAATCACCTTAGTTGGCATCATTATTATCATTGCACTCTATGTTGTTAGTCGACTGGGTCAAAGGAATGTTCCAAATAATCAAAATGCGGTATTGCCCGAAATAAAAGATGACAATGGGGATGCTTTTACATCTGTTTTAGACGATATCCCTGCATCAGATGGATCAACCATTAAAGAAATCCCACCCAAAAACAAACCTACGTCTGAAAACGACTCCTCTCAAAAACATCAAGTAGTTTTGTTTATATCAGCTAACGAAGAACAAGGATTGGATGGCAGTACAATTAAACAAGCATTGATTAATAATGGTCTGAGCCTGGGTGATAAAGATATCTACCATTATTTTATCGATAATGTCATGGGTAAAGCACTCGACAGTCTGTCTGAAAATGATACGCAGCAACCCCGAAGTAGCCTCTTTAGAGTTGCTAATGGTATGGAGCCATGGACTTTAAAAGATAGTGACTTAGAGAATCAACATATATTAGGAATATCACTGGTTATGATATTACCAAGCGTTATTGATAACAAAACAGCAATAGCAACTTTTATTGAAAAAGCCGATAGTATTGCTACTCAAGTAAATGGAATTCTTAAAAATCAAAAGCAAGAAACTCTTACAGATGAAGAGAGATCTATTATATTAGGCGCTTAAGAACTCAATAGCTCTTTGGGATTCCTTTCTAAATAAGAAAATCATATAAGTTTCATAATATTATAGATTTGCTCATCTGGCGTTCAGCTTTCATACTTATAATGAATTCATACTTTAAAAAGTATATTTAGATAAATTGTATTTATACAATCATTTTTATAATACTAAAAACAATAAAAAAATAATGTAATAAGGGGAAAGCATGAGATACAACGATCAATCACTCAATCCGGAATTAGTGGATTCAGAAGTAATTCCAAATATTGAAGATGTAGATAAAGGAAGAGAAAAACAAGACAAGGCTATGAAAGCCCATGTCGTGAGACGTAACGTTGAAGATTATTTAGAACGCAAAGCGTTAGAAAGAAGCTTAAAAGAAGTTTTTGACGATGAATATTTGCTTGATTGATTCATCAATTAAAATTTAGATTAAATCGTTATGAGGTCAAATTAATTTGACCAAGTCGTTAGAAAATATACATTAACGAAAGCTATCGATTGAAACCAAGAAAAACTATAATTCTATTTTAGATTTATTGGTGTACAACAATGCCTTCCGACATTTCTGCGTGGGACATGTTTGCTTTTTGCTTTTTCTTTATTTCTTGGTTTTCCATTTCAAAGTTGAGCAGCCGTTACAATTACAGCAAAGATAAAACCTCACTTTACTTGACAAGCCGTAGTGTTCGAAACCAATGGATGTTGCGTTTATTAGATCGTGAGAACAGAATGTCTGATGTCGCTTTAATCGGACATTTAATGCGCAGCGTTTCTTTCTTCGCCTCGACCAGTCTTCTGGTACTCGCCAGCTTAATCACAGTATTTAGTGTGGTTGAAGATGCAATTAAAATCACCTATGACATCCCCTTCGCGCAACACGTGAGCCAGCCTTTCTGGAAACTAAAGTTATTGTTAATTCTTGTGATTTTCATCTTTGTGTTTTTCAAATTAGTCTGGGCAATTAGGCAATATAACGCAACCATCTTTATGGTTGGAGCCGCTCCGGAAAATACTGCTCCTCAGGAAGAAAAATCATTTTATGCTGAAAACCTAGGTACGGTAATCAATCGAGCCAGTCGTCATTTTATTGATGGCATGCGTGGCTATGAATATGCGATTGCAGCGTTAGCTTGGTTTATCAATCCTTATCTATTTATCGTATCTACTATTTTAGTGACTTTGGTAACGTATCGTCGTGAATTCGCATCCAAAACTATGCATGCTATGAACAAGTGATATGAATGTAATGAATTAAAAAAATGTGTATTTTATTCAGCTTTTACCACACAAATTTAGGCATAAAGCTATGTGATGGGACAGCTGTAGCAGACGCTACAGAAATCATTAGTTGAGCTGTACACTTTACACAAACGAGATATAACAGCATAAAAATGTCATTTAATGCGAATAAAAATGACACCCCCCTACTTTTTTCTAGTTTTAAAATTTTTTAACGTTCAAACAATAGTAGTTCGTGACTAATATTATTTACTCAATATCCAGACTATCAACCAAATTCTGCATATCTACCGGCAAACCTATTTCCCATGACATTGTTTCGTCTGTATGTGGGTGTTGAATAGTGAGTCGAGTTGCATGTAATGCCTGTCGATTAAAGCGTTGTAATTGGGTACGTAATTCTTCGTCAATATTGGCGGGTACTCTGGTTCTGCCACCGTAGACTCTATCACCTACTATCGGCATATGCTTCCAAGATAAATGCACTCGGATTTGATGCGTACGCCCTGTTTCTAGATTGACTCTCAACAAGGTGTGGTTCAATAATCGTTTTTCTACACGATAATGAGTAATGGCTGTTTTTCCTCCACCTGTAGTATGTACCGTCATCTTTTTTCTATCTCGTGGATGTCGACCGATATTCGCTTCAATCGTATCTCCCGCAATTACATCTTTTGAAACTAAGGCAAGATATTCGCGTTTAACCTCACGTTCTTGTAATTGATTTACTAAGGTATTGTGAGACTCGAGTGTTTTCGCCACCATCATCAAACCCGTAGTATCTTTATCAAGTCGATGGACAATGCCTGCACGCGGTAAGTTTTTTTGTTCCCCATTGTGTGCAAGCAAGCCATTCACTAAGGTTCCATTTTGATTTCCAGCACCAGGATGTACAACCAGGCCAGCCGGCTTATTCAACACTAATAAATGTTCATCTTCATAGACGATATCTAGCTTAATTGATTCAGGTAGATCATTTATTTTTGCTTGAAGCACAGGCATAACAGTAATTTCGTCTCCGCCTGACACTTTATCTCTTACATTCGCTGTTGAGTTATTCAAACGAATATCCCCAGATTTAATCCACTTTTGAAGTTGGCTTCTAGAGAACTGTGGGCATAATTCGGCTACCACCCTATCTAAACGCTCTCCTAGAAATTCTGCAGGCACTGTAAATTCAAGGACTTCTGGTGTACCAGTTGAAACAGAATCAATGGCATTCGTTGAGTATTCCGAGGTATTTAAATCTAAATCTGTAGTCATTTTTTATACTTATACTGTTGTATTACTGTAGTTAGATCCGATTATAAGGGAATCTATGCCGAATAGGTTGTAATACTGTTCTATTAACTAAAGTGTTGTATAATTGCATAATATTTGTGCATGTAGATAAAATTAAAACAATATTCACAATATCTTACATTGCAATTAAAAACAGCAAGAAAGGGCTAACTATGTTTTTCATTAATAAAAAATTAATTTCAGCTTTATCAACTAAAAAAATTAAGTTGTTGGGCTTATCTTTCATTATGTGTATCTCGCTAACAGCTTGTTCACAGACTAAGAAAGACACAACAGCAATAGCACCGAGTCAACCTGCTAAAACCATATTCAATGATGCGCGTAAACTGATGAGTAATAACCAGTTTGAAGCAGCTATTAAAAAATACGAGACTCTAGAAGCGCAATACCCATTGGGCCGCTATGCTCAACAAGCTTTATTAGAACAAGCGTATGCTTATTTTAAATTTGAAGAACCAGACACTGCGCTTGATACCATAGATCGCTATATGCGTGTTTATCCAAGAAGCCCACGTATGGATTATGCTTTATATCTTCGAGGTTTAATCAACTTCACACGTGGCGGTAGCATTGTCGATAAAGTATTCCCAAGAAACTTCTCAGACCTTGATGGGGTTCGTCAAAAAGAAGCATTTAATGATTTCTCTGCACTCATTAACCGACATAAAGGTAGCCCATATGCTGTTGATGCCAAAAAACGTATGCATTATTTAAAAAATACACTTGGGCAGTCTGAAGTCAGCGTCGCCGAATATTATATGAAACGAGGTGCTTATCTTGCCGCTTACAATCGTGCTGATTATGCGATCAAATACCATCAAGGAACGCCAGCAGTCATCTCTGCTTTACAAA
>CALFUP010000121.1 GCA_937929875.1 uncultured Cocleimonas sp.
ATTCAATTAAGCTCACCAGTCACTGCCTTGCATAATCATGCGACCAAAGAATAATAAAAGTGCCGTCTGTACGATAGGTATCAACGCTAACGACAAAGTACTCCAACCTGATAAGGTCAATAAAGACGAAACCTGTGAACCAGGTAAAACCATATCCAAAATCCACAACTCAGGGAACTGGCGTGAGAGCCATCCAGTTAAGATCGAACAAACAATCCAAATGATTACCGCATAAGTCGTTGCCTGACGAGCAGAACGTGCCATCGACGACACCCAAGCCATTAAAGCGGTATAGGGTAATAACACCAACATGAGGTTAACGAGAACGATTGCTGAAAGATGTAATGCCGGAAACAGCTGGGAGGTGTCTCTCATCATCACCAAAACTAAGGTAGTCGCTAAGGCAATTAGAGTGAGGAAAAACAGCACCAGTAACTGGCCGACAAAGCGCCCGAAGTAGATAGCGTCTCGACTGGCTCGAAGGTGTAATACTCTTAAAGTGCCTCTAGCACGATCAGAAGCCGTTTGATCTGCAGTTAGCACGACACAAAATATAGGCAGTAAATACAGCATAATCACCCAGAACATAGCCAGTTCAGGCACTTGCCACGTTATAAGGTTATTAATGATGCTGGAATTTAGAAAACCAGTCATGCTACTACCCATTTGAGTAATACTTAAAACCTGAGGGGCGCTATAAATAACATAGCGTAATATCAGAAACCAGACCAAGCCGAATGCAGATAAAGATATTAGCCCGCGTTTAGTTAAAAATAAGTGATGTAACTCATACCAAGCAATTAATGCAATTGATCTCACGCAAGATCCTCTATTCAATAATGTATTGATTGATGATGCTACCCTAATGAGTAAACCACAATTACTCAGTATCTTATTTTTTCAATTGCATCTATGATTATTTTTTAAGAAATTTGTCCAAGAACTGAACTCGTAACAGATATGGAATTATCTAAACTATTAAGGCCTGGAGAGTTATTTGTTTTTTGATACCACGCTTCTATTATTTTACCAAGCTCTCTATTTTTTATCGAGTTAGAACCAAATGCTTGATTTAGTTTAAATCTTGGAGCAAATAGAGTGCTTTCTAATTTTACTCGGGACGAATCTGCACCAATTTGATGCGTTTCATTGCCTTGTATAGACATTGATGTTGAAAGATATATACCGCGTGAAGATGCCTTTTTACTTGCATAGTCTAATATCTTAAAAGCATGCCCAATACCACTTAGAGAACTACCTATGCGTTTCTTTTGGCTACTGGATTTACCTGAAGTTTGTTGATTGTAAGCTAAGTAAAATACATCATCAGAAAGGTTTTTAAACGTCCATTGATCAGTACCGTTTCCTAAAGGTAAAGGGATGGAAATTCTATTACCGAGGTCTCTTTTATGAAAACTGTGAAAGAGGATCCGATCTGCGTGATGTCCACCTAGAATCATCGTATAATCAAAACCACCATTCGCTCTTTCTTTACCCGTTAGTGAGGCACCAAAGCCTTGGTTCCGTATTTGATCCGCCCAATCTTCTTTAAGATTAATCTTAATTGTTGTGAACATTTATTTCTCCCTTAAATATTGATTTCAATCAATATTAGGTTACATCTATTTATAGATTGAAATCAATCACCGTCTACATTATTTAAAGCAAAAAAGCAATTTCACCAATGACTGAACGTCCATAGCCGTTGGGACAGCCTGACATGCAAGTTTTTATTTCATCTTTAAATAAACCATTTTTTCAAGAATTGGATCTATTTTAACTCGGTAGGTTGAGTAGACGTTAGGAAACTCAACGATTATCAAGCCTTGTCGAACACGTTGGGTTTCGTTCCTCTACCCATATATGGTCTCCTCCATTTTTGCAAGACAACTTGGACTTTGACAAGGATAGATTTGCTTCCGTATATCCGGCTTCCTAATAGGATTTTGTCGAATCCAGAGCCTTGATGAAGTCTGCACATGTATTCTATTAGACTCAGCGCCTTGATTTGAACCTCCCTCGGCACTTCCTTACGGAAAGTAGCTCTACCCCTTTGGTTACTAGAGAACCAAAAGAAGCAAAAAGGTGGGGGGTGTCTTCTAAACAGTTAAATAGTAGGTTCTATCGGTTCTAGCGAAAGTATCGACTTTCAGGATTTACCAGAAAGGCTTGGATTAAATGGCAAGCAGTGCGACTATCCAATTCTAAAGGTTGCTAATAAGGTAATCTCATACAGGTTATCTTAATGGATAAGAAAAACGTACGACTTGGCATTATATTAATGCTCGCTGCCATGCTTGTTTTTGCGATACAAGATGGGATCTCACGACAATTAGCTGACACATATAATGTCATGACGGTAGTGATGATTCGCTACTGGTTCTTTGCCGCGTTTGTGGTGGCTTGGAGCCATTTTCGTGGTGGCGGTATTCGTAAAGTGGCTCGTACGACTCAACCTATATTACAAATATTCCGTGGCGTTTTATTAGTTGCCGAAATCTGTGTGATGGTATTCGCCTACACCTTACTCGGATTAATCGAAAGTCACGTTGTATTTGCCTCTTACCCTTTGCTCGTGATTGCTCTTTCAGGACCCATATTGAGGGAATCTGTGGGTTGGAGGCGTTGGTTGGCAGTAGGAGTTGGTTTTATTGGTGTTGTTATCATTCTAAGACCCGCTAGTGATGTATTTACTCTCGAAGCGTTGGTGCCGCTGTTAGGGGCTTTTATGTTTGCTATCTATAGTTTACTCACCCGATACGTGGCTCGAAAAGATCGTGCGATGACGAGCTTCTTCTGGACGGGTATCAGCGGAATGGTAGCCATTTCATTTATTGCCCCCTTCTATTGGACACCGATGGTGGGCAATGATTGGTGGTGGATGTTTGCCCTATGCATTACGGGTGTTTTGGGACACTTTCTACTGATCAAGGCGCTAGAAGTCGCTGATGCAGCAACGACACAGCCTTTTGCCTATTTCCATTTGGTGTTTGCAGCATTGATCGGTTTGTTTGTGTTCAATGAATCGATCGATTCAATGATAATCGTTGGTGCCTCCATCATCATCGCCTCAGGTTTGTTCACCATTTGGCGTAGCAACGTGAATAAATAGGGTATCCATAATGATATTGTATCTTAGAAAGACCCTCACCTTTTTGATGGTTAATTGGATAGTTGATATTAGAATATGCCAAAAAGTGGGGGGGGGTGTATTTAAATGTTAATTTGGCTCTAATTATCGGTAGGTCGGATAAACCCTTCAACAAGTTCAGGATAAACTAAAGTGCCTTCCGACCTACCGTGTTGAATGCAGTATGCGCTGTGATAGTGATAATTTTTACTTAGACCGAAAGTTGATAGCAACTGAAGGTTCTAAAAACACAGAGATTCTGAAGAATAAAGCTACTGACTAAAGAATGCTCTGAAACAGTCCCTATTGGATTTTTGTAAGAAATATCGTGTTTTACGAGAGGCGACTCTTAACGTGAGATTTAGATAACGAAAAATTAATAGCTTGGAATCGAAAAGACCTAATCAAACCGGATAAAATGGAATATATTATACAAGCGGTGATTCCAGGAGCATGCTTATGTCGCGTTTGGTGATTCCTGTGAATGAGCCCTGTCTTCGGTTAAGAAGACGTATCTGGAAAAAATATGATTGTCACCAGCGCATATACGGCATATCCGAGCATTCGTTATGACCTTAGCGCAAAATATAAACCTTAAAAGAAGATATCTATGAGTAATGTTCCAATGATCGATGATTTGATTCTCAGTGATTTTAAACAGGATGGTGCTGTGCATTTATCGGGGGTGTTTAAAGACTGGTTAACTGTTTTGGAACGGGGAGCAGAGTTCAATATCCAACACCCTAACGAAAATGCTTTAACTCATAAAGCAGATAGCCATAAAGGCCTATTTATGGAAGATTTTTGTAGCTGGCAACGCATTCCTGAATATGAAGATTTTATTCGAAATTCACCGATGGCTGGTATTGCCAGTCAATTGATGCACTCCCAAAGTGTGCAATTCTTTCATGATCACCTGCTATATAAAGAAGCTGGTTCCGGCGTTCCGACACCTTGGCATCAGGATATTCCATTTTATTGTGTAAGTGGCCTGCAGACTGTAAGTTTTTGGATACCTCTGGAGTCACGAGAGAAAAAGGTATCGCTACGATGTGCTTCTGGAAGCCATTTGCTGGACAAAGAAATACGCCCAACTAGTTGGTCAAACAATGAAAGTTTTTATGCTGATGATAGTCAGTTTATGGATATTCCTGATATAGATAACGGTGACTATGAAGTTCGAGAGTGGGAAATGGAACCAGGTGATGCGATAGCGTTTGATTTTCGAACGATTCATGGAGCGAATGCCAATACAGTCGCCTCCCGTAGCCGAACGCTATCTTTCAGGCTAGTCGGTGATGATGTTCGTTACCGACAGCGTAATGGGCGTACATCGCCTAACTTTCCAGAGATTAATCAGCAAACTGGGGAGGTATTACGAACAGATTGGTTCCCTGTAATTTATTCATAAAGGTATGAATTTTCGGTTGATGGTTATTATTAGCCCAGAGATACGTTTTCTAAGTAATGAAACCTTTGTCACAAATGAAGGCTGCTTATCGGTAGCGCAAATTCGTGGTAATGCGCCGATATGTTGAAATAGGAGTGTCTTAAAATGACCATGAAGGACGACAAAGGCAATAACATGAAATACGGGGATATTTCGCCTATACTTGGTAGCATGAGTACGATCATGTAGTCGGTGTTTTATTCACGAACCGAATCATGGATGGACAGTCATTTTGTTCTTGGAAAGTATTCCAAGAATTTTAACGACAGGGCTATAGTTAGTATGTAATTCGGTTTGTTAAAGCTCGTAGCAGCTGATGTTGTCTATATTTTTCGATTATAGTAATGTTTAGTATTTGTGTTAAAGAAAAAGAAAGATTAATTGTCTATATTTATAAAAAGCCAGATGGCTAAAAATCTGAGGAGATTTTATGAAAAAACTACTTTTATCTACAGCAGTAGCAATGACGTTTGCTACAACTGCACAGGCAGCAGACCCGGTTAAGTTGGGTGTATTACTAGGTTTTACAGGCGCGATCGAATCAACCGTTGCTGATATGGGTCCTGCAGCAGATATGGCAGTAGCTGAAGTCAATGCAGGTGGTGGAATTTTAGGTGGCAGAATGATTGAAGTTGTACGTGGTGATAGTACTTGTACTGATTCGGCAGCTGCAACTGCATCGGCAGAGCGTCTAATTACATCAGACAAAGTTTCTGGGATCGTTGGTGGTGACTGTTCAGGTGTAACGACGGCAGTACTAACTAACGTTGCTGTGCCGAATGGCATGGTTATGGTTTCACCGTCTGCTACTTCTCCAGCATTAACTACCGTTGAAGATAATGGTTTATTCTTCCGTACGGCCCCTTCTGATGCACGACAAGGTGCGGTAATGTCAGACATAATCATGGGCAAAGATATTAAAAAAGTCGCGCTGACATACACCAATAATGATTATGGTAAAGGCTTAGCAGATGCATTCCAGAAGTCATATGAAGCGGCTGGCGGTAAAGTCACAGCAAGCATTTCACATGAAGATGGTAAAGCTGATTACTCAGCTGAAGTAGGTGCTTTAGCAGCAGCAGGCGGTGAAGTATTAGTTGTTGCGGGTTATGTTGATCAAGGTGGTAAGGGAATTATTCAAGGTTCTCTAGATACAGGTGCTTTTGATACTTTCGTACTTCCTGATGGCATGGCAAGTAACAAATTAGGTGAAGCAATCGGTTCTGATCTTAACGGTTCATTTGGTCAAACACCAGGAGCCAACAATGCTGGTGCACAAGTTTTCGAAAAATCGGCTAAAGGTTTTAATGGCACAGGGCCTTTCACTAAAGAAACCTATGATGCTGCAGCGCTTATCATGTTAGCAATGGAAGCAGCTAAAAGTACTGATCCCAAAGATTACAAAAGCAAAATCATGGATGTTGCAAATGCTCCAGGAGTTAAAATCAATCCAGGTGAGCTTAAGTGGGGTCTTTTGATCTTGGCTAACGGCGGCGACATTGACTACGTTGGTGCATCTAACGTTGAATTGATAGGCGTTGGTGAGAGTTCTGGTAACTACCGTGAATACGAAATTAAAGATAAAGTAATGTCTACTGTTCGCTACCGTTAATCGAACACTGTTGTAATGAGAATGGCCCTGCTTAGGGCCATTCGCGTATTTGAGACTATGTTAGATGATTAAAATTGAAAATCTGAGCAAACGCTTTGGCGGCTTCTATGCCGTCAACGGCTCAAGCTTTGAAATACCTACAGGTAGTATCACGGGTTTAATTGGTCCCAATGGTGCGGGCAAGACGACCTTGTTTAATGTTATCGCAGGGTTATTACCACCCACTGAAGGTAAGGTTTATTTAGACGGACAAGATATTACAGGACTCCCACCACACGAATTATTTAACATGGGTTTACTACGCACCTTTCAAATTGCGCATGAATTCTCATCAATGACTGTACGTGAAAACCTCATGATGGTACCGGCTAATCAAGCGGGTGAAGATTTGTGGAGCGCATGGTTTCACGGTAAAAAAGTACGCGAAGAAGAAGCCGCTATTTTAAAAAAAGCGGATGAGGTGATCGACTTTTTACAGATTGGTCATCTAAGAACAGAAAAAGCAGGCAATTTATCTGGCGGTCAAAAAAAGCTATTAGAGCTTGGCCGTACCATGATGGTTGATGCAAAAATTGTATTCCTTGATGAAGTTGGTGCAGGAGTAAACCGTACGCTACTAAACACCATCGGGGACGCCATTATCCGACTCAATAAAGAGCGTGGTTATACATTCTGCATGATTGAACATGATATGGATTTTATTGGTCGTCTGTGTGATCCAGTGATTTGTATGGCTGAAGGTTCAGTGCTGGCAGAGGGCACTATCGAAGAAATTAAATCAAACGAGCAAGTGATTGAGGCTTACCTCGGAACAGGGCTGAAAAACAAAGTGGCTAAGGCGACAAAGGTGGCAAAAGCATGAGTTTTTTAACAGCTGAGAATATGACCGGAGGTTATGGCGCAGCGGATATATTACACGATTGCACCATTACCGCTGAGGAAGGCGAAATAGCAGTGATTGTAGGGCCAAATGGAGCGGGTAAATCCACCGCAATGAAGGCTGTTTTCGGCATGTTAGATATTCATACGGGCAGTGTGAAATTAGATGGTGAAGACATTACAAAATTATCTCCACAAGCTCGAGTGGCTAAAGGCATGGCTTTTGTTCCACAAACGAATAATGTATTTCCTACCATAAGTGTTGAGGAAAACTTAGAGATGGGCGCTTTTTTACGAGAAGACGATATTTCGAAGACGATGGAACAGGTTTATGAGCTTTTTCCGATACTTAAGGACAAAAGACGTCAAAATGCAGGTGAGCTATCAGGCGGACAACGTCAACAAGTTGCTGTTGGACGTGCCTTAATGACTCAACCCAAATTGCTAATGTTAGATGAACCAACAGCAGGTGTTTCACCAATTGTTATGGATGAGTTATTTGATCGTATTATCGAAGTAGCACGCTCAGGAATATCTATATTAATGGTTGAGCAAAATGCGCGACAAGCATTAAACATTGCAGATAAAGGATATGTTCTAGTTCAAGGGCGTAATAAATTCACCGACACGGGAGAAGCGTTATTAGCAAATCCAGAAGTGCGTAAAAGCTTTTTGGGAGGTTAATCATGGAAGGAATGGAAATATTAAACGCACTCGCTGTCTTTTCAAATTATGTTTTAGTACCTGCGTTAACTTATGGCAGTCAATTAGCCTTAGGCGCTCTGGGTGTTACATTGATTTATGGCGTACTGCGTTTTTCTAACTTCGCGCATGGCGATACCATGGCATTTGGAACAATGGTCGTAATCTTGTTTACATGGTTGTTTCAGTCTTGGGGTATAAGCTTTGGGCCATTACCTACAGCCTTGCTAGCATTACCTTTTGGTATTTTGGTTTGTATAGCTTTAGTCTTGTTAAGTGATAAATTTGTATATCGGTTTTATCGTAGGAAAAAAGCCGCGCCCGTTATTTTTATGATTGCCTCGATGGGGGTGATGTTCGTCATGAATGGATTGGTTCGATTCATAATCAGTCCGAAAGATATTCAATTTCGTGATGGCGAACGCTTCATCATCAAAGCGCGTGAATTCAAACAAATGTTTGGACTTGATGAAGGTGTGGCAATCAAAGTGACCCAAGGTATAACTGTTGTGATAGCAATAGTAGTGGTGATTGCTTTGTTCTGGTTTTTAAACCGAACGAGGACAGGTAAGTCGATGAGAGCATTTTCTGATAATGAAGATTTAGCACTGCTCTCAGGTATTAATCCAGACAAAGTGGTTATGATTACTTGGATGATTGCTGCGGCCTTAGCAACTATCGCGGGAACGCTATACGGACTAGATAAGAGTTTTAAAGCCTTCACATACTTTATGTTATTACTACCCATTTTTGCCTCGGCGATTGTGGGTGGATTAGGAAGCCCATTGGGTGCTATTGCCGGTGGTTATCTCATCGCCTTTACAGAAATCATGTTGACTTATGCCTATAAAAAAGTCGCTGAGTATATGGTGCCTGGTGATGAGTGGGAGGCTGATTCACTCATGCAGTTGCTTTCAACAGACTATAAATTTGCTGTCAGCTTTATGATTTTATTGCTGGTGTTGTTATTCAGACCCACAGGTATCTTTAAGGGGAAATCAGTATGAGTTGGATGAGAAATGTCATTTGTTTTTCCATAATGATACTCATGATTGTGGGTGTTGGTTATTTCCAAAGCTGGAATGTAGCTTGGGGAATTATTAATCTTTGTTTGATATCCGCGATCATGGCACTAGGCGTAAATATTCAATGGGGCTATGCAGGTTTACTTAATGTTGGAATTATGGGTTTCGCTGCTTTAGGTGGCGTAGCTGCGTTATTAATTTCAGTAGAACCTGTTCCTGAAGCTTGGGCAGCAGGCGGCTGGGGTACGGTATTGTCACTATTGATAGGTGCTGTAACCGTAGTTGCTGCAATTTTTATTTATAAAGGCTTACCCAAAGGTTTTCTACGCACCTTGATAATGTTAGTGGTGTGTATTGGTGGATTTTTGCTGATGCGCTCTATTTTTGACCCAGCAACAGAAGCAATCGAGAAAGTTAATCCAGCTTCCACAGGCTATCTTGGTGGCTTAGGTTTGCCAATAATTCTAGCTTGGCCAGTAGGTGGATTACTAGCAGCTGGTGCAGCATGGATTGTAGGAAAAATAACCTTAGGTTTGCGTTCTGATTACTTAGCCATCGCAACGCTTGGTATCTCAGAAATTATCGTTGCACTGATTAAACATGAGGACTGGTTGACTCGTGGCGTAAAAAACGTGAGTGGTTTACCTCGCCCTGTACCTTACGAAATTGATCTTCAACAAGCATCGTGGTTTATTGAAATGACCGCTAAGTATGGGCTTGATACGACATCTTTCTCGAGTATTTTTGTTAAAATTTGCTATGCCGCTTTGTTTGCTGTTGTGCTTTTAATTCTTATCTGGTTCTCAGAGAAAGCCTTGAAATCTCCATGGGGTAGAATGATGCGTGCCATTCGCGATAATGAAGTGTCAGCAAATGCGATGGGTAAAGATGTTAAAGCTCGTCATCTGCAAGTGTTTATTTTAGGCTCTGCTATTGTCGGTATCGCAGGTGCAATGCTAACCACACTTGATGGTCAAATGACACCGGTTGCCTATAATCCATTGCGCTTTACCTTTGTGATTTGGGTGATGGTTATTGTTGGTGGTTCTGGAAATAACTGGGGGGCTGTGCTCGGAGGGTTTTTAGTGTGGTTCTGTTGGGTAGAGGCAGAACCATTAGGGCAATGGTTGATGACGGCATTAACCTCAGGTATGGCTGATGATAGTGGGATAAAAATACATCTATTAGAATCAGCAGCTCACATGAGACTAATGACTATGGGAATTATATTGCTGTTGGTCATGAGGTTTAGCCCACGTGGAATATTACCGGAGAAGTGAGACAACAGCTTCAGCTGGCCCTTTAGGGTGAGGCGACCGAATCAAAGAAATCCACCTATATCGCGCCCTTCGGGTGCATTGCGTTTCTCAGAAAGAATTGCTTTTTTAGGCTCACCAAAAAGCCAAAAAATATATCGCTACGTTTCCGTAGGAAGTGTCGATGGACAGAGTTCAGGGAACTCGCTCGTAACCTCGCTCAAACAAACTTTTCGTTGCTAGCGCAACTCAATCCAATCCATTATTTCTTGCGATACTCATCGCTTCTGATGTGCCTCCTTAGATTCCTTAGGAATCAAGGATGGTAGTAGGCGAATTTCCGTAAGGAGACGACGGGGAAAGTTGAAGCATCGTAACGAATTTCATATAAATAGAATAAGAAAAATGGCCAGCCGAGGCTTTGCCGAGACAACGTTGGAATGAAGTGACGACGACCCGAAGGGTATGTTTTTCATTACAAATGAATAAAAAACATATAAAAAGGTGGGGGGTGTCTTTTTTAAATGAATTCTAGCCTGTTATTCTGTTTGGTAGGTTGGTGCGAGGAACGAAACCCAACAAAATAGTTGAAGTCGGCGTAAATGCTGGGTTTCCTAAGTCTACACAACCTCCCGCCCTGACCTCTTTAAACACCCTTGGGCATATCATTTTTACAGGATATATCCCAGAGTCTCTAAAATTGAGATAATACAAAAAATAGCAATCAAATTTATCTACCAAGAGAGATGGTTATGAAAGTCGAAACCCTAAAAGATTTTTTAAAATGGACCCAAAAATTCCATCAAAATAATGCTCGATGCTTAAAAGACTGTGCGAATGAAAACGAAGACGAACGTGCAAAAATGCTACTGAAATATGTATCAAAAAACGAAAAAGAACTAGCGACGATATTAGCTAGAGTGGCAGAAACCGCCGATAGTAAAACGCTTAATACATGGGTCTATGAGTTTTTTAATAAATCTAACATTATTAAAAATGATGATTGCAGAGAG
>CALFUP010000122.1 GCA_937929875.1 uncultured Cocleimonas sp.
TTGATTTGTTGTTAGCGGCAGAGAAAGTGGGTGCCGCGGGAACAGTGATTGGCGTAGATATGAACGAAGATATGCTCAGTAAAGCGCAAGTAAATATTGATGCCTCTGAGTTTGAAAATATCGAATTAAGAAAAGGATTGATTGAAAACTTACCTGTTGAAGCAGATTCAGTCGATTGGGTAATCTCAAACTGTGTGATTAATTTATCGCCCGATAAAGACAAAGCCTTTGAAGAAATTTCCCGAGTATTAAAGCCACATGGACAGATGTTGGTATCAGATATCGTCTCCGAAAATATGCCTTGGTGGGTGAAAAAAAGTGGGATATTAACCGCTGCATGCGCAGGTGCTACGATCTCTGAAACAAACTATTTACAAGGTTTGAAAAATGCAGGAATGAAAGACTGTCATGTTGTCGAAAGGCAATACTACGAACCATCACAATTAGTGTCTGCAGTGATTGATGTACTGCCTAAATTTGTTACTAAATTATCGTGTTGTGGTAATAGCATTGTGGAGCGTTTGTTGATGAGGCTAGCTAAACCAATCGCAAAGAATCTGTGGAGTGCTAAATTCTCTGGAAAATACGAAATATGAAGTCAGTCCTGTGATTTAATAGAGCTCAATAATCGATTTCAAAATATGCACCCAAAATTGGTGTATGTTTTGCTGAAGAGTAGATGCAAAGCTAGTGGAGTAAGAATGAGTCAGGAAAAGACAGATCAACAAATCAAAGATGAATACGCGTCACTGTTAAAGAAAGCGAAAATTGTAAGCATCATATTAGTGCTGTTAATTTTACCGCGACTTATATTAGGCTTTACTAGTCAAGAGACTTTTCTAGGGCTGAATTATGTTACTTCTCTGATTCCTTTGGTATTCGGTATTTTTATTACGGTAGGCTTCTACTATTTCTTGTGGCGTTGTCCTTCGTGTAATGGGCTTCCGGGTGATAGTTGGTCACGAACGACCTGTAAAAAATGTAATGTCGTGTTGAAGTGAATACTAATCTAATTATTGCTAAATGTTGCAATGATCTCCAGTTTTACACATCTAATATGATAAATATTACGTCTTATAAGATGTAAAAATACAGTGAAAACTATTAAAAAGTAGGGGTGTGTGCTTTTACCTTATTCAACGAAGTTCAGTAATAGTACTCAATAGAACTGTCATTTTTTTCTAATTGAAGCAGATAAAATAGTCTTAACTCTTGGTGTAATCAATGAATTCATTAAAGTTATCTTATATTTCCTTTGGTCTCATACTGACTTCAATGCTTGGAAGTGGTTGCAGTAAACATGAAACCAGCTTTACACAGATGCCAGGATTCAAAGAACATTTTACTAACAATAAGCCTTCAGAAGCACTTCCAAGTAAATCAGATCAAGCATTGCTAAGTAAGTTTAGACCGCGCGTGTATATGGCTAAAAACCAAACGCCAATGATTGATTTTTATGCTGACTATATAGCCAGTGGTTCTTTTTATATTGATGGCAAACTGATTAGCAAAAAGGTAGATCAAGCCTTACTTAATAAACATAAAGACAATGTACAGGCTGAATTTCGTCATAGCCCCCAAAAACAGCAAGGTTCGCCAACAGTTTTTGCGCGTATTCATCAAGAGGAGCTAATCTATAAAGACCAGAATTTCCCCTTAACCTTTCTTTCCTATAATTTAGTTTTTGCTAATAGTGGGCTAGTCAAAGGGCTTGCATCTTGGCAACGACTTGCCATGGGTATCGTAGGTGATAATAACGATTGGCATCAACTGGATCATTATGTCGGTCTAACTATTGCGCTATCAAATCAACGTCCGATTGCCGTGATGTTACAACAACATAACTATCAAACGACATGGCTTTTAACGGATAAAAACATCGATAAAAGCACTAATAAAAGTACTGATAAAAGCACCAATATCAATGCAGAAAATATCCTTCAAATGCCTAAGGATGGAAGAATTGCTGTCGACGTTGCAATGCAATCTAATGAGCTATATTTACACTCAAGCAAGCAAAAGAAACACCCAGGAATTTCATTTATAAAAGCTGACTCACTAGAGTTTTTAATAACAGGAAAAAATAAGCCAATAATGGCGGGTTGGGATATTACCCATGGCGAGATCGAACAAGAATATACACTTAAGTTTCTTCCTCCTTCTGATGCTTTTTATACCTTCAAAGGTAAGCTTGGCGAAAGCCGAAAACTCCCCGGACGCGATGGACCACCGGGTGCAGATTACGCAACGATTCCTGGGCTAATGCCTCTGGCAGATAGATTGGTAAGTGCCTACCGTCCCAAGGATTTAGCAACGGAAACAAAAAAACTTAACATTTTATTTGGTGAAAAGTATTCAATTAAATCTGAAGGCTTGTTGGAATATAAAAAAGACTTTATTGGGGATTTAAAAGGCATCAAAAAGTAGGGGGGTGTCCTTCGACAAGCTCAGGAACCTAATTCGACGTACTTCGACGATGCTCAGCACGAGTGCTCAACAGAACTGTCATTATTTTCAATAATTAACCCATGTTTTACAATCTATGAGTGACAAACTCTTTTGATGCGCTAAGCTTTAGATAACAAATAAAAACGATCTAATTAAGATAAGGGCAAACCATGAGAACACCCACGTATCATATAAACAAATTCCTATTAATACTAAGCAGCACCATCATCTCTTTGTCTTTTATTACCAGCAACGTTTCTGCAAAAGAAGCACGTTATCCTGAGTTTGGAAATGGCAGGATTCCTCAGGTATTGGCTAAAGCTAGCGAATATATGGTCTCATCAGCCAATCCTTATGCAACCGAAGCAGGCTTAAGAATTCTTGCAAAAGGGGGAAGCGCGATTGATGCGGCGATAACGGTGCAAATGGTGTTGAATCTGGTCGAGCCTGAATCTAGTGGTATTGGTGGTGGCGCATTTTCATTGTATTGGGACAAAGCGAATAAAAAACTGACCAGTTATGATGGCCGCGAAAAAGCACCGATGAACGCTGATGGAAAACTGTTTCAAGAAAACGGCAAGAATATGAACTGGTGGGAAGCACTCGCAGGTGGCAGAGCCGTCGGTGTGCCAGGTGTTGTGGCGATGCTTGAAAAAACCCATAAAGCCTATGGCAAGTTACCTTGGGCAGATTTATTTGAAGATGCGATTACCTTGGCTGAGGATGGTTTCGAGATATCACCAAAATTAGGTGCATCTATTCTAAATAAAACCAATCCGGCATTAGGCCGTTATGAAGAGACATGGGAATATTTTTTCCCTGACGGTGAACCAATAGCAGCGGGAACGATTCAGACAAATCCTGATTTTGCGATGACATTAAGGCGTATCGCCTTATTAGGCTCTAAAGGCTTTTATAAAGGTCAGATAGCGATTGATATTGTCGATGCAGTCAATGAGGCCACAGATAACCCTGGGTTGATGACTGTGGCTGATATGGCTAACTACGAAGCCATAGAGCGTCCGCCAGTGTGTGCCATGTATAAAGCCTACAAAGTGTGTGGCATGGGCCCACCGACTTCGGGCGGCATGACCGTCATCCAAATATTAAAATTGTTGGAAGATAAAAACCTAGCGCAATATAAGCCCTTATCTGCCGAATCAGCGCATTTGTTTGCACAAGCTGGCAAGCTAGCTTACGCCGATCGTGGTAAATATATGGCAGATGCCGACTTTGTTAATGTACCTGTTGAAGGTCTAATAGATGCGGACTATTTAAAAGAACGCGCTAAGTTAATCGTCGATAAAGATATGGGCAAAGCTAAGGCAGGAACTCCTCCAAATGCAAATGCCAACTGGAAAGACGCAAAATCACCCGAACAACCTAGCACTACTCACTTTAGTATTATCGATAAAGAAGGTAACGGCTTCTCGATGACTTCTAGTATCGAAATGGCGTTTGGCTCGACCGTTATGGTGAGAGGCTTCCTACTCAATAATCAATTAACAGACTTCTCATTTAGTGAAGAAAAAGACGGTGAATTAGTCGCTAATAGAGTTCAAGCAGGCAAACGCCCAAGAAGCTCAATGTCACCGTTTATGGTATTCGATAAAGACGATAACTTGATGATGGTGATTGGATCTCCCGGTGGCAGTCGAATCATAAACTATGTGGCAAAAACTATGCTGGGTGTGCTTGAGTGGAATCTAAATATTCAAGAAGCGATCAGCCTGCCGCACTTTGTGAATAGAAACGGAGGCACAGATTTAGAAAAAGATACCGATGCCGCCGGCTTGAAAGAAGCATTAGAAGCCAAAGGCCATAAAGTCAGCGTGCGTGATTTAAACTCAGGCCTACATGGAATCGTCAGAACTAGAGAGGGTTTAGAAGGTGGTGCTGATCCAAGGCGTGTGGGTAAGGCACAAGGTAAATAAAATAATCAAACTAAAGAGGTAAAAATAATCTCATTATATCGTTCCCCTCTTTAACAAAGAGGGGCTAGGGGAGATTTATAGCTTGGTCGTTTTCCACTCGTGCTCACAAAGCCTCAGAAAATCCCCCTCAATCCCCCTTTGTTAAAGGGGGAAGTGTAATGCAGGTAACTTATATTTAAATATTAAATGCAGTTGCATTGCTTATTCGATGTTGTTGCTTTAAAAACTATTCAAAAAGTAGGGGGGTGTCATTAAACTGTTGGCAATTAATAAGTTGTTATGTAACGCATTCCATTTAACTATCTTTAAAAACACCATATAAAATTAAACGGTGATCTTGTAAATCAAAATTATGTTCAGCGGCAATTTCACGTTGTCGCTGTTCTATAACCTCATCATAGAATTCTATAATTTTTCCACTTTTAGTATCGATCATGTGATCGTGATGTTCCGTATCTGAAAGCTCATATACCGCTTGCTCAGGAGAAAATCGGTGACAAGTGATTAAGCCCGATTTCTCGAACTGATCCAATACTCTATAAATGGTACCAAGTGAAAGATTTTTATCTTGATCATGGAGCATCTGATAGATTTCATTAGAACTTAAATGACGCTTTTTAGATTCTTCAAATAAATGAAGAATGATAAGACGGGGTTGTGTGGTTTTTAAACCAACGTCTTTTAGGGTTTCCATAGTTTTTATACCGTTTATTAAATAGCAATCATTATCATTTGCATATACAAATGATAATCGTTACTATTTGCATTATCAACACTATTTGAAATTAATATTTTTATAAAACTATGTATATTTGTCTTTGCAATAAAGTAACTGATACTCAAATCAATAGAGAAATTGAAGAGGGTGCAAGAAATTTGGCTGATCTCACTGAACGCCTCGGTGTTGCTTCACAGTGCGGAAAATGTGGTAAATGCGCTCGTAATATGATTAAAGAAAAAGTGAATGAAATGAATTCTTTTCCGATAGAGTTTGTTTATTAGTTTATGTCTACCTTTGCCAACACCGAAACATTAATGAACTTTTTAAGAACTTATTTAGATCACATGGTACTTGGAATTCTAGGTTTAATGAGTTTCATACTCGTAGCATTTGTTTTAGAGAGAACCTTCTATTATTGGTTAATAAAGCTAGAAAGGTTTGATCATATCGAACTGTTAAAAACTTCACTCACTCGAAATCTCACGACAATATCTACTATTGCCGCAAATGCTCCTTACATTGGCTTGCTGGGTACAGTTATTGGTATTTTAGTGACTTTTTACGATATGGGTCAAAGCGGCAATATAAATGTTAATCAGATAATGGTTGGCTTAGCGATGGCACTAAAAGCCACAGCAGCGGGTTTAGTTGTAGCTATTCCTGCGATCATTTTTTACAACGGTTTGATGCGAAAAGTTGATACCAAAGTCTCTGTTTGGGTCGCGATGATGGAAAAAAAATCAAGCGAAGCTTAATCGCTGGTTTACCTTATGAAACGCTTTGATCAGATCAATATGATTCCATTCATTGATATAATGTTGGTGCTTCTTGCTATTGTATTAACTACCGCCACTTTTGTTTCAAAAGGCCTGATAGAAGTTGATATTCCATCGGCTAAGCAAGCTGTAATAGAGTCTTCCGAGCAAACAAAAATAATCGAAATTGCGGTAAATATCGATAATGAATTGTTTTTCAATGAGCAACTCATTGAATATGAAAAACTCGCTGAAAGCTTAAAAAATTATGACGTTGACCAAAAGTTTGTGATTCGAATTGATAAGAAAGCTGATTTTGAGCAGTTCGTTAGGATTATAGATGTCATGAAAGCGGGTAACTTCAATAAGTTATCTATTCAAGCTGAGAAAAAACAACAGCCATGAGAGA
>CALFUP010000123.1 GCA_937929875.1 uncultured Cocleimonas sp.
ATGTTCTCGACCTATTATTTTTATTATCATTCGTAGTTGAAATACAAACTAAATAATGACTAATTTTTATTTTTTAGCGAAACGCTTATTGAATGTCATTTCAATAAATTAAAACTCATCCCACACGCCCCGATTCTTAACCTTCCATGTTAATCGTATCTTGCTTAATTCAGGATGAATGGTGTTATTTTTTTAATAAATGGCAAATGTAAAAATAAAATAACTGACTCAATAAAAAATAAATACATATAAAACAATAAGATAAAAAAATTACCAAAGAGAAAATCATGTCAATAAAAAAAATAGCATTGCACGCTACTCAAATTAAAAATAAAACTTATGAACCTCTTGGATAAACACTACTACTAAACCTGTTATTTTTGATAAATTAGTCTTTTTTGTTGGTGGATCAAACTCAAAAAAGGACACCCCCCTACTTTTTGTAGCAGTAGATAGAAACATTATCAAAAGGATAAGCCGCCGATCATTCAAGATTTCTCTACTAATGCGCTTTAATAAAACTTAGTATTCGATATTTGCCGATGATGAAATCACAAATAGGTCAAATATAATAATGTGGACACCCAATACTGATCATAAAATTCGTATAAAAAGAGCCCAAATGTTACAGGCAATAAGATTATTCTTTTATGTCAAAGAAGTACTGGAAGTTGAAACACCTGCATTATCGCAAGCAGCAAATACAGATCCTTTTATAGACTCCATAAAATGTGATTCGACTCGTTATTTACATACATCTCCAGAGTATCCAATGAAAAGGTTACTCGCAGCGGGTAGTGGAGATATTTATCAAATTTGTAAAGTGTGGCGAGCATCGGAATCTGGAACAAAACATAATCCAGAATTTACGTTGTTAGAGTGGTATCGAGTTGGCTTTAGCTATCAACAACTCATGAAAGAGGTAAGTGATTTATTACTAGAACTTACCCCAGCGCTAGAAAAGCCCACAAAGTTCGTTTCATATGCTCAATTATTCCTTGAAAAATTCTCAATCAATCCCCATATCTCCTGTAAAGAAGATCTAATCCGCTGTGTCAATCAGGAAATACCTAGCTTAGATACACATGATCTAAATCAACAAGCGCTACTTGATGCATTGTTAACGCATTGTATCGAGCCAGAATTAGATCCTGACTGCTTAACATTTGTATTTGACTATCCTGCTTCTCAATCTGCTTTAGCGCAATTGAGAAAAGAAGAGAGTTACTTTGTAGCAGAGCGTTTTGAAGTCTATTTAGGCAATTTAGAATTAGGAAACGGCTATCAGGAAGAGACTGATGCCAAGCGCAATCGAGAGATTCTTGAAAGCGAAAACCAGACACGTATTGCCCTTGGTTTAGACTCCTTACCCTTGGATCAATTATTTCTAGAAGCTTGTGACTCGGGAATTCCCATATCTTCAGGTGTTGCAATTGGATTAGATCGAGTTTTAATGGGAATTACAGGCGAAAAATCCATACAGAAAGTTATTAACTTTCCATGGGATAAGGCATAATGCGTCGCTAATTAGTAGATTGACTTTTTACAAGAATTTTTAACATTTTATTATTTTCGGAGATAATTATGGATTTTTTCATTTCTAACGCAATGGCTGCTGATGGCCCTCAAGGCGGTGGTTTACAGTTAGTATTTATGGTGGCGATTTTCTTCGGTATCATGTATTTCATGATTATTCGCCCTCAAGCTAAAAAAGGGAAAGAGCACGCTGCTTTATTAGATTCACTAACTAAAGGCGATGAAGTTGTTACAAGCGCTGGCATTATTGGCAAAATTACAAAAATCGGCGACAGCTTTATCGAAGTCAAAGCATCTGATAGTTCAACGCTAACGTTTCAACGTCATGCAGTAGTATCTATCTTGCCAAAAGGCACGATTAAATCTGCTAGCTAAAAAGTTAACAAATTATTATCAACTAGATAACACTACTAAATATACATTGCTAGCTTTGCCTAAACACGAGCTAGCAATGTTTAATCAGTAGTGACAGCTATTTACAACTAATTACAACAACCGCTCCAATAAAATCGGGTTAATAAGAATGAACCGCTATCCACTGTGGAAATACATATTTATCATTATCGTTATGGTTGCAGGATTTATATTTGCATTGCCAAATCTATATCCCTCTCAACCTGCAGTACAGGTCTCTGCAAGTTCAACAGATTTTCCGCTAAATGACTTTACCTTAAATCAAATTAGTGAAACCTTGGCAGCAAAAGAGATAAGTGTTGTTGAAACAGGACCAGTAATAGATAACAAGGTTTTGATTCGCTTTGAGTCACCAGACACTCAATTAGCAGCTGCTGAAGTCATTAAAGAAACCTTAGGTAAAGAATACAATACAGCATTGAATTTAGCGCCTGCGACTCCCTCATGGCTAAGTCGCTTAAATCCAATGAACCTAGGTCTAGATTTACGCGGTGGTGTTCACTTCTTAATGGAAGTTGACATGAAATCTGCATTAGACAAAGCACTAACGCGTAATAGTGAAGAATTTAGAACTTTTCTACGAAGTAGCAAAATTAAATACCTAGGCGTTAAACGTGCGGGTGATAGTTTAGTTATTCAATTCAAAACAGAAGAGTTACGTGATAAAGCTCGTGGTGAACTAAAACGTGAATATCGAAATGAAATTGAATTCGAAGATTTTGAGACGGATAGAGGCGCAGCCTTAAAAGCCACTCTGACAGAGCTAAATATTAACAACACAAAACGTTTCGCATTACAGCAAAACATTACAACCCTTCGTAAACGTGTTAATGAATTAGGTGTTGCCGAGCCAGTTATCCAACAACAAGGATTAGAGCGCATTGTAGTGCAACTGCCCGGTGTTCAGGACCCAACTCAAGCAAAACTAATACTAGGAACCACAGCGACTCTAGAGTTTAGATTGGTTGATGAAGGAAACAATGCCTTTACAGCACAATCTACAGGCCGAATTCCTCCTGGTGATAAACTTTTCTTTGAAAGAAACGGTAACCCTATTCTGCTTAAAAGCCGAGTGATGTTAACGGGTGATTATATTACTGATGCTTCAGCAGGTTTTGGTCAAGATGATCAACGACCAAACGTTTCAATAGTTCTAGATGGAAAAGGCGGAAAACTATTCGCAAAAGCCACAGGCGCAAATGTTCAAAAGCTGATGGCTGTTGTGTTTATTGAACACAAAACAGTAGTGACTAAACAAGAAGATGGTAGCATCAAAAAAGATACTAAAGTTGAACGCGAAGTTATCAATGTTGCTCGTATTCAAGATACTTTAAGCAACCGCTTTCAAATTACTGGCTTAGATTCACCGCAAGAATCATCACAATTAGCTTTATTACTTCGAGCAGGAGCACTAGCAGCCCCTGTTTATATCGTTGAAGAACGCACTATTGGTCCGAGTTTGGGTGCCGACAATATCGAAGCGGGTTTTAAATCAGTCATAATTGGCTTCATACTAGTTTTGATCTTTATGGCAATTTACTACAGAGTTTTTGGCTTAGTAGCAAACCTTGCACTCACGCTAAATTTAGTATTAATTGTTGCTGTGCTTTCCATGTTACAAGCAACGTTAACCCTGCCAGGTATTGCGGGTATCGTACTCACTGTTGGTATGGCGGTCGATGCTAATGTATTGATCTATGAACGAATCAAAGAAGAATTACGTAACGGCCTGTCACCACAAGCCGCCATTCAATCTGGCTATGAGAAAGCTTTCTCGACCATAGCTGATGCGAATATCACTACCTTAATTGCGGCAATTGTACTATTTGGCATGGGTACAGGTCCGATCAAGGGATTCGCAATCACGCTAGCTATTGGTATTGTCTCTTCGATGTTTACCGCGATAATGGGAACACGCGCTGTCATTAATTTAATTTACGGCGGTAAAAAACGCCTTAAGAAACTGCATATTTAGGACGCATAAAAAATGAATACTAAAAAAATGATTAACTTCACAGGCATGCGTAAACCGGCAATGATCCTATCTGCTGTATTATTAGTAGCCTCTATTGTGTCTCTTTTTACTAATGGCCTAAACCTGGGGGTTGATTTCACGGGTGGTACGGTTATTGAAATTGGCTATACAGAAGCAGCTGATGTCGATAAGGTTCGTAAACAACTGACAGAAGCTAAATACGATGCAGCAGTTCAACATTTTGGCACGGCCAAAGAAGTATTAATTCGTATAGCACCTCAAGAGGGCGTAGATAAATCAAAGATTGGCGACAATGTTTTTGCTTTATTAAAAGAAACCAACCCTGATATCGTTTTGCGTCGCGTGGAATTCGTCGGCCCTCAAATCGGTGATGAACTTCGTGATGATGGCGGAACAGCAATGCTCTTAGCCTTAGCCGGCATTTTGATTTATGTTACTTTGCGTTTCGAGTTTAGATTCTCAGTCGGTGCGATTATCGCCTTAGTACATGACGTATTGATTACTGTCGGCATCTTCTCCATCTTACGCATCGAGTTCGACTTAACTATTCTGGCCGCGATACTTGCCATAATCGGTTACTCCTTAAACGATACTATTGTGGTCTTCGATCGAGTACGTGAAAACTTTTTAAAGTTACGAAAAGCCACCACAGAAGAATCGATCAACACCTCAATCAACCAAACTCTATCACGTACGATCGTGACCTCATTAACTACTTTATTGGTATTGGCAGCTCTATTCTACTTTGGCGGTAAAATCATTCATGGTTTCGCGTTAGCGATGATTATTGGTGTGGCCATAGGTACTTACTCTTCAATCTATGTCGCTAGTAGTTCATTATTGATGATGGGAGTGACGCGTGAAGCGCTTCTCCCGCCTGAGAAAGAAGGTGAAGATCAAGAAGAAATACCTGAGAGCTATAGCTAAACGCTCAAACAAAATCATAAAAATGCCCGATTAATTCGGGCTTTTTTATGATTGTTATTTCTGTAACATAGTTATTAAGTAAAAGTGATAGTCCTGCTGAGAAATTGCTCTGAAAATAGCTGGAGAATTGTATTGAGCGAAGTCGAAATACCTGTATTAAGCATAGTCGAAATGACACCCCCCTACTTTTTGAGGAATATGTAGACTTTTATAAGGCTCGCTGGCACTCAATATCAAACTAAAACATGCATAGTAACTAAAAGAACTCCTCTCTACTCATCCATTCCGCTATGTCAGTCTCTCCCAATATCTGCATGTAAAATAACAACAAACGATACGCAGGTCGTGCAGTTTTTATATCAGGCATTCGATGATGCTTTGCATAAGATAAACTAAATAACTCTAGCTGATTCGGCCTTAAAATATATTCTAAAATGACAAAATCTAATTCTATAGGAGCAAATACAAAAGCATCGAGATCGACCAACGCAACCAACCGATTACTATCTTGCAAAAACTGATCCCAGCGTAAGTCAGGCATCATTGGAACAAAAGAATTAGATTCAATTTCGGTACAGGCAGCTAAAGCCTGTTTCAGATAATCCTCTGAGAGAAATTGTTCTGGGAGAATGCCCCTTGAGTTTCCGTTGATGTCATTATTTGATTGTAAAAGCATAGCACTGTTGAGCTTGTCAAATACACCCCCCCACTTTTTATCACTATTTACTAAGGTTGATTTTAAACGATTAGACCAGTCAGCAGGTTTAAACGTAGGATTACCCAATGTCCCCCAATTAATGCTCGGATGTGAATGTAATTCTGCTATATGATTGGCTAGTTGCTGCACCATTTGATCATTGACTTCAGATCCAATTACACTTCCATTTAGTTCTGAAGTCAGGACATACGCTTTCTTTTTAGATAAGGTTTCAGCCTTTATCAGCTCAGGGATTTTTAGATTACAGGCACTATCAATAAATTCATAAGTTTCAGAAAAATTAGCAATTTCAGTACTTAGATCAAAATCAAATAAATCATGCATAACCTGCCAAAAAGGGGATTCTGTATTACTGCAAACCTTAAGAAAGTGATTTTTATGTGTATCACCCGAATTTTGTAAGCGCCATAATTGGTGAGTGCTATCACTAAAAGCCTGTGGGATTGAATCTGCGCGATGATAGTTAGGTAAGTGATCGATTAACCAATCAGGTAATTCTTTATTAAGGCCCTCAGAACTGTTTTCTTTCATTTGTTTTAATTACCTTTACTTGAAAAAATAGAACAAGCAATTAAGAAGAACATAGCATTATTACTCCTTATTATAATGCACTTTGTGCAATGACAACGATCTGCTATATAATGTTTTGCTAATTATCGGAAATGCAAAAATACCATGTTTTACGAAGAATCATTTGACGTCATTATTATCGGTGGTGGACATGCTGGCACAGAAGCAGCACTTGCACCTGCGCGAATGGGTTTAAAAACCTTATTACTGACCCACAACATTGAAACCATCGGCCAAATGAGCTGTAACCCCGCCATTGGCGGAATCGGCAAAGGTCATATCGTAAAAGAAATTGATGCGCTTGGTGGTGCAATGGCGCACGCTGCTGACCGTGGCGGTATTCAATTCCGTACACTTAATGCCAGCAAAGGTCCTGCGGTTCGTGCGACACGTGCTCAAGCTGATCGCGCATTATACAAAGCTGCGATTCGTAATATCGTTGAGTCACAAGAAAACCTCCAGATATTCATGCAAGGTGTTGATGATCTAATCATCGAAAGCACTGCTGAAGGCGATCGTGTGGTAGGCGTAAAAACCGAGATGGGTCTTAAGTTCAGCGCCAAAACTGTTGTTTTATGTGTAGGCACTTTCCTTGGTGGAAAAATACATATTGGTATGGATAACCATTCTGGCGGACGTATGGGTGATCCACCGTCAATTGCATTGGCAGATCGTTTGCGTGATCTTCCTTTCAATGTCGAACGC
>CALFUP010000124.1 GCA_937929875.1 uncultured Cocleimonas sp.
AGAGTCTTCAAGATAAATACCATGAGCGAAAAGAGATCTTTTGCCGAGAAGATCATGATGGTCATACACATCTAGATAATTCTCTCTTTCAGGAAATAATTCGCTGACCCACTCACACTCTTTTTTGTTCTCTGATAAATGCGTTTGAAAATGCACATCGGGATATTCTTTGAGTAAACGTCCCGCTGTATCTAATTGTGCGTCAGTACTGGTCGGAGCAAACCGTGGTGTAACGGCATAACCTAGGCGATCTTTATTGTGCCATTTTTCGATTAGGTCACGACTTTCAGTGTAGGAAGATTTAGGAGTGTCTAACAAGTCTTTTGGCGCATGTCGATCCATCATCACTTTGCCACAGATCATGCGTAAATTTCGTGCTTGAGCTTCGGTAAAAAAAGCATCGACAGATTGAGGGTGAACTGTACCGAATACTAATGCAGTCGTTGTGCCATTCGACAAGAGTTGATCAAGAAAAAACCTTGCGATTGTTTTAGCGTGTACGGGATCATCAAATTGTAATTCAGCAGGGAAAGTATAGGTTTCTAGCCATTCGAGTAGTTGTTCACCATAAGAAGCAATAATTTCACACTGTGGGTAGTGTATGTGCGTATCAACAAAGCCAGGGGTGATTAAGGCATTTTTATGATGGATGATTTCAGTGCCTTGGGGCAAAGAATTAAGTGAATCCGCGGCATTAGCACATGAATGCACCTGACCATTATCTATGACTAGTAAACCGTCTTCAAAATATTCCCAACTGTTCTCCTTGTCGATATATGGAGCATCAGCAGGATTACTTAAAAAATGTAGGATTTCCCCACGGTGAGCAGTGAATTGTGATGTGTTTGTTGACTTGCTCATTGTTCTCTATTCTCAAATCGTACAATCTTTGAATCATGATTGTCAGAATCATTTATTTGATTGGTTTGTTGTTTACGTTGTTTTAACTTTTCCCGAAGTATAAGTAGCTCCGCTAACACTGAAACAGCAATTTCCATCGGTTTCTTGGTTTTCAAATCGCTTAAACCCATAGGACAAGTCAGTTGAGCAAATTCCTCTTGTGAAAACCCCTTTTTTAACAAGCGCTGTCTGAATTTAATGCTTTTAGTACGTGATCCAATGACACCACAATAAGCTGAGTCACCACGGGCTAATATTGCTTCGCATAGCTGTTGATCAAGCGCATGATCGTGCGTCATTACTAAAAAATAGCTTTTAGCTTGGCAAGATTCAATGGCTATTTCTGGCTCGATTAAATGGTGAATATGGGTGTTTTTAGGATATTCTTTTTGTAAAAATTCGTCACGTGAATCAAACAAGTTAACGGTGCAATCAATATCACCCAGTAGCTTAGTTAACGCCTGACCAATATGCCCTGCACCAAATATATTCAGAATAAAGTTGCTGGCTGGAAACACTTCAAAAAACACTGAAACCACACCGCCACAACATTGCTTTAAGTCTTTGCCGAGGTTGAATGTGTCGGTGTGTTGAATCGGTTGATTTTTAGACAAAAGCTCCCGTGCGGTCTTTATGCATTGATGTTCTAGTGCGCCGCCACCAATCGTATCGAAAACTTCGTCTTTACTGACAACCATCTTAGTGCCGACATCGCGAGGACTAGAGCCGCGAGTATCTAAAACAGTCATCAACACATGGCTTTCAGATTCAGAGCTTAAATCCGTTAGTGCAGTTAACCAGTTCAAGGTTTTTGACCTGAGTTTGTTTTTAAACTAGAAATAGCATTCATGATGCTTTCTGGTGTGGCTGGCGCATTGAGTTGAGGATTGTGTTTGTAATCTGCAGTGCTCGCAATTGCATCTTTTATAGCAAAAAAAGTGGAAAACCCTAATAGTAGTGGTGGTTCGCCTACGGCTTTTGAACGATGGATAGTATCTTCGTGATTGCTATTTTTAAATAGGCCAACGCGTAAATCATCTGGACAGTCGTTTATTGCAGGAATTTTATACGTTGAAGGTGCGTGCGTTGTTAGCTTGCCTTGAGGATTCCACCATAGGTCCTCACTGGTGAGCCAACCCATACCTTGAATAAAGCCGCCTTCGACTTGGCCTATATCAATATCCGTGTTTATTGAATCGCCGACATCATGTAATAAGTCCGCACGGAGTAGTTTCATTTCGCCCGTTAGAGTATCAATAATTACCTCGGAAACTGCAGCGCCATAGGCGAAATAGAAGAAGGGTCTTCCTTGAAGTTTGTCTTTATCCCAATGCAGTTTAGGTGTTTTATAAAAACCATCTGACCATAGTTGAATACGGTTTTCGTATGCTTCAACAACTAAGTCATTGAAAGAGATTGTTTGCTCACCTAATCGAACAGCTTCATTCTTAAATACAACATCAGAAATGACACCCCCCCACTTTTTGACAATATGTTCTGCTAAACGAAGTTTAATTTTATTCGCTGCATCTTCAGCAGCTTTACCATTTAAATCGGTACCTGAAGAAGCAGCGGTAGCAGAGGTGTTTGCAACTTTACTGGTATCGGTTGGGGTTGATCGGACCCGAGAAAGATCTACTCCCAGCGTTTTAGCCACGACTTGAGCCACTTTAGTATTCAAGCCTTGGCCCATTTCGGTGCCACCGTGATTGACTAAAATTGAACCGTCTGTGTAGATATGAACTAAAGCACCTGCCTGATTGAAGTGCACCATATTGAATGAAATACCAAACTTTACAGGCGTTAAAGAAATACCTTTTTTTAGAATAGGGCTAGTTTCGTTGTAATCTCTTATCGCATCACGTCTAAGTGTATAATCGCTACTCTCGACTAACTCATCTACCAACTCATGGATAATGTTATCTTCGACAGTTTGTCCATAAGGGGTGATATTGCGATCATCTTTACCGTAAAAATTTAACTTTCGAATATCTAACGAATCTTTATTTAAATC
>CALFUP010000125.1 GCA_937929875.1 uncultured Cocleimonas sp.
ATTGAGCATAACGCAAAAAAATCTGTCACAAAATACACACGAGTTCGCCAGCCCGTTACTATGGTTTATTACGAAACTGCTGATTCACGTTCCAGTGCAGGGAAACGTGAAGCGTTTATTAAGTCATTAACGAGAGCAAAAAAACAGTCTTTGATTAAGCAGCAATTTTTAATTAACGATACGACCTAAAAATATCGATACGACCTAAACTCAAGATATTGAGCAATCCAAAAATTTCAGTACCAGTCGAGTTTTTGCAATAATTACGATAATCACAACAGAAACTAAGAAACTAAACCTATGAAGAAACTGACTTTATTCCTAATCATACTAAGTGTATTTAGCTATGCACAAACGACACAAGCTAAGAATATTGGCGGCTGCTTTCAAGCCACAGAATCCTGTGAAGCATTTCAATCCTTCCGTAAAAAGACAAACCCTGGAAATGTACGTTTGGATGAAAATACCCAATATAAAGTCTTAGAATCAAGCAAGAAGATGAAAGCGTATCGAGTTGAAGTGAATGGTATTGAAAAATCATCACGTTGGGTAACAAAGAGTTGTGGCGATTGGCTTAAAAGTTGTACGATCAATAAAGAGCAAGTGAGTAATAAAAAATATAAGAAGAAGCATAAAAAAGCGCCTCAATATTTGCTCGCATTAACATGGCAACCTGCCTTCTGCGAAGGTCGACCACGCAAAAAAGAGTGTCGAACTCAAACGACAAATCGCTACGATGCTAAGCATTGGTCATTACACGGTTTATGGCCTCAACCGCGTAATAATACCTATTGTGGTGTCAGTGATACTGATAAAGGTATCGATAGAAATAGTCGCTGGCATTTACTAGCGCCAGTAAAGCTCAGTCAAAAAACAGCGCAAGCGCTAGCCTTTACGATGCCTGGTATGGCCTCTAATCTACATCGGCATGAATGGATTAAACATGGCACATGTTACGGCAAAGATGCTGAAAGCTATTACGCCGATTCTATTTATTTAACAGAACAAATTAATAAATCAGCGGTAGGTGCTCTGTTTAGCCGAAATATCGGAAAAAAAGTTAGTTTAAAAGAAGTACGCCAGCGTTTTGATCAAGCCTTTGGTAAAGGCACTGGCAGAAAAGTGAATTTGCGTTGTGATCGCAAAGGTTTAATTAGTGAACTATGGGTAAATTTTAGTGGTGAGATTAGTAATCAATCTTCAATAACATCATTGTTAGAAAATGCAATTGATGCAGGATCTACGTGTAAAGTAGGTAAAGTCGATAGAGCAAATAAATAAAAAGAGAATACATAAATGAAAGTTGCCCCAATCAAAGCAGAAACCAGTTTCGATGTATTTGAAAAACTCGATATTCGCGTCGGAACCATTGAAAGCGTCGAAGATGTAGAAGGTGCTGACAAGTTAATGTGCTTAAAAGTAAATTTTGGCGACCACCATCGTAATATCGTTGCAGGAATAAAAGAAGAACGAGAAAATCCACAAGAGATTGTAGGCTTACAGGCTCTATTTGTGGTGAACCTACCACCACGAAAAATGAAAGGTATCTTGTCAGAAGGGATGATGTTCGATATTGGATATGCTGATGGCGTTAAACCTGCTTTGTCAATTCCTGAGCATGCAGTGCCTAATGGGGCTCGGGCGGGCTAATCAGCAGAAATAAACACGAGATTTGCATAAATCCTATTTACGTTTTTAAATAAAACAAACGTAGTATTACTCAAAAGTAGGGGGGTGTCTTTGTAATCTATTCACCTCGTATTTTGGAGGGCATTTCTTCCAATATGAAATTAACCAGTGCGCGTGTTTTTGCAGGCATAAACTCCTTTTCAGGAAATATAACATACATAGGTAAACCTCCAATTGGCTGGTACTCCGTTAGTATTGAAATTAATTTTCCTTGTTGAATTGTGTCACCCAACAGCCCTTTATCAATGAGCAATATACCAGCGTGTTCAAGCGCTGCTGAAACCAATGCACTGGGATCATTAATGCTTAATGGTCCAGAGACAGTAATAGTTTCTTCACCATTTTTACCAGAAAACGCCCAAGTATTTAATGAAATATCCGAACTTCGATAAAATAAACAACGATGGTTGACTAAATCACTTGGTGTTTTTAGTGGAGGCGCATTTCTTAAATATTCGGGGCTAGCGCAAAGCGTCCACGATAAATCGCAGAGTTTACGCGCGATTAAATTTGAATCAGTCAAATGCCCAACACGTATGGAAATATCTACATTTTCGGCAACCATATCAGCAGTTCGGTCATCTAATTGCAGGTTTATCCTTAATTTAGGATAACGTGCTACAAACTTAGATAGTAAGGGAACAAGATGGATGCGACCAAACGAAACGGAGCAAGAGACCTTTATATCACCCGCTATTTCAGATTGATGATCTTCACTAATGTGTTCAATCGTCTGCAAAGCCAATTCAACTTTATGTGCCTCTTGAAGCACTTGTAATCCTACTTCTGTAAGTGCTATTTTCCGAGTGGTACGGTTGAACAATCGAGACCCAATTTTCTTTTCTAGGGCAGCTAATTGCTTACTTACTGATGAGCGACTGATGTTTAGTAGTTGAGCTGCGGCAGTTAAGCTGCCTAATCTATTTATATGAGAAAAGAGAACCAATCCTCTCATATTTTCATTTTCCAAGGCCATAATACAATCATTTGTTTCTAAATTGGAAACAATGTAGTGGAATAAACAGCTCTAATCAAGCCTCAGTTTTGTAGGTATGATTCACCTACTTTAAAAAATTGAATGGATTAAATAATGAAAGCAGTACAAATAAGTGAGTTTGGTGACAGAAGCGTATTGGAGTTGAATGATAACGTTCCTGTATTGATGCCAACTTCAAAGCAAGTGTTAATAAAAGTTAAATCAGCCGCAGTAAATCCTGTTGATTGGAAGATTCGTGAAGGATATTTACAAAGCATGCTGAAACACCCATTACCTTTAACACTAGGTTGGGATGTTTCAGGAGAGGTGACAGATGTAGGGGATGAAGTTACCCATCTTAAAATTGGCGATGCTGTCTACAGCCGACCAGACATTGCAAAAAATGGCAGCTATGCAGAATATATTACGGTTGATGCTGATGAAGTTGCGATTAAGCCAAAGTCGTTCTCATGGCAAGAAGCTGCAGGTGTTCCATTAGCGGCATTAACGGCTTGGCAGTCTCTATACGAATTTGCAAAATTAGAATCAGGTGAGCGAGTATTAATACATGCTGGCTCTGGCGCAGTAGGACAATTTGCTATTCAGTTGGCTAAATTACGTGGTGCTTATGTTTACACAACAACTTCGTCCAACAATACAAATTTGGTATTAAGCCTTGGTGCTGATGAAGCTATTGATTATCGAAACGAAGACTTTTCAGATTTGAAGGATCTCGATGTGGTTTTCGATACAATTGGTGGAGAGACTCAAACAAATAGCTGGAAGACTTTAAAGAAAGGTGGGCGCTTAGTATCTATTACAGAAACTCCAGATGAAGCAACTGCAGCAGAGCACGATGCTACGGGCTTCTTCTGTTTTGTTCAGCCGAATCGCGAACAGTTGGAAAAACTCGCAGAGTTTGCCGATGCAGGTCAACTTAAAGTAAGCATCGATAGTGAGTTTGGTTTGGATCAAGTGGCAAAAGCACATGAACGCAGTGAAACTGGTCGTGCGCAGGGCAAAATTGTTATTAACGTTTCGTAATTAGACAATCAGATCTTCGATTTTCTCATCTTATCTAAGGCTTCTATCAATGAGGTCTTTTTATTAAAACTTATAAACATTTAAAGAATACCAATATGCTAAAAAAATTATTAGGAATGGCACCAAAATTAGAATCAGATGGATCATATAGTCCATCTAAATTTGCATTAAAAATGGCAACTTCTGACACCACTGATTTTGAAAATATTTCATACGAGAAATATCGAGGTAGCAAGTCAAAAATTTTAGTGATTTGCACCGAGCAAAAAAATATGAAGATGCAAAATGGTAATTTTTTCTCTACGGGAAATCATCCTGTAGAAACTTTAGTGCCAATGTTGCACCTTAAAAATGCAGGTTTTGAATTTGAAATAGTAACACCTACTGGAAAGCCAGCTGTATTGGAACAATGGGCATTTCCAGAAAAGGACGAACACGTAAATGTACTCTACAAGGAATATAAGTCTAGCTTTGAGAATCCGAAAAGTTTAAATGACTTTGTTGATACTTCACTAACAGAATTTGATAATTATGCAGCTATATTTATCCCAGGTGGACATGGTGCAATGTTGGGTATTCCAGAAAACGAAAATGTAGCAAACGTATTAAAATGGGCACATGAAAACGACTTATTTACAGTCACTCTATGTCATGGACCTGGTTCGTTGTTAGCAACTACATTGAATGACCAGAAGTTTCTTTACGAGGGATACAACATGGCTGTATTCCCTGATTCAGTAGATAAGATGACGCCTAAAATTGGATATTTACCAGGGCAAATGCCTTGGGGATTAAGCGAAAAACTTACGAGCTTAGGCGCTACTATTGTTAATACTAAGTCTGATAAAACAGTCTGTTTAGATAGAAAACTGATCACAGGTGCAAGTCCGCTAGCATCAAATGAGTTAGGAAAATTAGCAGTTAAAACCTTATTGAACGAATTGAAATAAAAAAATTACTTTAATTAAATCTATCAAAATGCTTAATACAATAATTATTTCATAAAGATATGACCACATTGCCTCTTTTACGCCCTTTATCAACATACTGATGCGCCACGATAATTCCCTCTAAAGGGTAAACTTTATCTATTACGGCTTGCATGTTGGCTGTTTCCATCAGTATTTTAAGGTGCTCTAGGTTTTCTTTGGTCTCTACAGCAACACCACAGATTACATTGGCCTTGAATAGTGAAGATAAAGTAGTCAATAAACCGGTATTGATAGTAATGAATTTGCCTTGTTTTTTAAGCAAATTTTTACAGTTTGCTGTTGATAGATTTCCCACTGTATCGAGAATAACATCGTATTTATTGCCGTCTTTGTTGCTTTCTCGAATATCCGTTTTTGTATAATCAATGACCTTTTCGGCGCCAAGTGATTGAACTAGATTAATATTTTTTGTGCTACAAACCCCAGTGATATGTGCGCCTAGGTATTTTGCTAATTGTATTGAGGCTGTCCCCACTGCACCCGAAGCGCCATTAATAAGAATTTGTTGGCCTTTTTGTAAATCGGCTTTGTCTTTAAGAAAGTGAATAGCCGTCAAACCACCAAATATCGCTGCAACAGACTCCTCATGGTTGTTCCCATTTGGCTTTTTTACTAACGCTGCTTTTTCAGATATACATATATATTCTGCATGAGCTCCTAATTTAATCCCAGCTGTTCCATAAACCTCATCTTTTACATCAAATAATGAGACAT
>CALFUP010000126.1 GCA_937929875.1 uncultured Cocleimonas sp.
GATACAAAGTGACTTTGACAAACTAGTAAACCAGATAAGTTCTAGTACTGTTGAAATAACCAAATTAACTAATTCTTTTGTTAATTATATTCGTTCACATTACCCAATAGAAAAATTATCAAAAAAATTACAAAACTGGCACACCTTAGATTTCAGTGATTTCATAAAAGAACTCAATAAAGCCATTAAATCTTCAGGCGGTGAAAAGCTTTCTAAGCTCCAAGAAATGGATTGGATGGAGGTATTTGAAACCAAAAAAGCCGAAGCCCAAATCCTAAAAGCAGAAATCGACAAAACAGATGCCGAAATTGACGCGATGGTTTATGAATTGTATGGCTTAACAGAAGATGAAATCGCGATTGTAGAACAAACTAGCTCTTGATTCATTGGAATAGCTTTAAGTTGAAAATAAGATTAAAAAGCACACCCACCACTTTTTGTAAATGATATAAACAAACGAAATAATGGAATCCAAGTTAAATAAATGACACTTCGCTTTTTTCGAGAATATAGGTGAGAATCCAGTTTATTTTAACATCAATTAGTGAATATTAATTTTGCAAATTTCAGATCATCTTAAAGGCATTCTTATTACCACTCTGGGCGTTATTATCCTTAGCCCAGATGCTATTTTAATGCGTTTATTGAACGCAGATACCTGGACGATTTTATTCTGGCGTGGCATCACTTTTTCGACTGGGATTTTTTTATTAATGTTGTTGTGGTATCGACAAGATACTATCCGACAATTTATTAAAGTGGGTAAGCCCGGTATTCTTATCGGCATTATCTTTAGTTTTAGTACGCTGTGTTTCACGGTCGCGATACAAAATACCAGTATCTCCAATACTTTGGTGATTATTAGCACCTCGCCGATGTTTGGGGCTTTGTTTAGCTGGATATTTCTCAAAGAAAAAATCAGGCTCATCACCTGGCTTGCGATGCTGGTTATTTTTGGGGCGATAGTCACCATTATGTCGAATAGCTTTGCGTCGGGTGGCTTATTGGGTGATATCAGCGCTTTTGGAACTTCAATTTTTATGGCGACAAGCTTTACGATTACACGTCGTTATAAAGAGGTGAATATGGTCCCCGCCATGGCTATCAGTGGGGTAATGGCTGCTTTATTAGCTTTACCTTTAATAATGATTTCTACCGATAGTTTTTTGCTGTCGCCAAGTGCGATACCTTATTTAGTTGCGGCAGGCGCTTTTATTACTATAGCTTTTGCATTAATCACTTTGGGACCACGTTATATGTCAGCGCCTGAAGTGGGCTTAATTATGCCTTTAGAAACTGTTTTAGGAAGTTATTTGGGTTGGTTATACCTTAATGAAGAACCCAGTATGTTGACTTTGATCGGTGGTATTGTCGTTATTGGCACTTTGATCATTCATGCTCTGTTGTCTTTAAAAAAGCAAAAAAGTCATTCTTAGGAAACTTATCCTTTATTAGATGTTAAAACATCACCTACTTTATTCTTTTCTATAGCTTGGTGAATAATCTCGACTTTCGGAGTTACTTTTAAAGAAATCAATAAAATGCTGTTCTGCTTGAGAAAGTTGCCTATTACGATTCCACACAATGCCTAAATTCATTGTTGGTATTGGCTCTTCAATCGTTTTTGATATTATTCGAGTGCCGTCTAATGACCACGGCCTGTAGAGTAAATCTGACAGAATCGCTACGCCACGTTCGCCAGCAATATACCCTCTTACTGCTTCTACCGACGTGGATCTGACTCGTATGTTTGGTCTTAATGAAAACTGATCCCAAATTAGTTTGGTGTTATTTTCAGATTCATCAGTATTGAGCATGATGTATTTTTCTTTTGCTATTTCTTGCATCGGCACTGTTTCCATTTCAGCAAAGCGATGGTTTTCAGAACACCACAACGTTCTTTTTGATCGAAACAAGGTTTCTATTTCTGTGCTTTCTGAAATACTGACATTCGATGTAATAATAAAAGCGAGGTCTATCTTGCCTTGTTCTAAATCTTTTTCAATTAATGCTCTAGAATTCTCAATCATTTCTATTTGGACATTGGGATACACTTTTTCGAACTCTGCCAATGGTTTTGGCAAAAAGTAGCCCATCACTGAGACTGATGCGCCTAAAACAATTTTTCCTTCCACATTTAGGGTTTCATTTTGAAAGGCAAAGATTGAATCATCGAGCTGTTTAATAATTGAGCTGGAGTTGTTTAAAAAGCGATGCCCATCGTAAGTTAATGTCACTCCTTTACTGTGTCGATCAAAAAGTGGGATTCCTAACAACTCTTCAAGTTGTTTGACGGCATCTGCTACTGCCGATGCACTCATATTTGTTTTTTCAGCCGCTAATTGAAACTTACCCGTTTCAGCGGTGGCAATGAAATATCGTAGATGACGAAGCGTAATGGCAGCACTCATAACGTTTAACTCTTTGTAGATAAAATAAACGGGCATTTAGTCTATCTCAATTATCCCAGTTTATTTAGTTTTTCTTTTGTGACCACAGTTTTTCTGGAGGCTAACCCCAGTTTTTATCTCTTTCTTTTTTACAGATCGTAAACTATATTTAATGGCATATTCCCCCACTTCGAAAAGAGAGATTTATATGGCATCGATGGCTAAACTAGATTGGATGAGCTACAAAGAAACTGTAGATACTGGCGAAGCGATCATGTTTATACCGATAGGCGCACTTGAGCAGCATGGGCCACATATGTCGATGAACCCAGATGTGCTAATCCCTGAAGCAATTGCCGAAGGCGCTACTGATTTATTGGAAAACGCTATGGTTGCACCGCCGATTGCCTATGGTTATAAATCTCAACAACAATCTGGTGGTGGCAATCATTTACCAGGCACGACGAGTTTAGATGGCGCAACACTGACACAAACCATTCGCGATATTATTAAAGAGTTTGCACGACACGGGATTCGAAAAATCGTGCTAATGAACGGTCATTTTGAAAATTCAATGTTCGTTGTTGAAGGCATTGACCTTGCTATTCGTGAACTCCGTTGGGATGGCGTTGATGATATTAATGTGATGATTTTGTCCTATTGGGATTTCGTCAATGAGCCTACCATCGAAAGACTATACCCAGACGGATTCACTGGTTGGGATATTGAACATGGCGGCGTTTTAGAAACATCATTAATGCTTCATCTTTATCCGGACCTGGTTAATATCGATAAAATTGTCGATCATCCACCTGCAACTTTTCCTCCTTACGATATGTTCCCTGTTGATCCGGCGTTAACGCCTGCTTCTGGAACCTTGTCTTCTGCAAAGAATGCGACTAAGGAAAAAGGCGAGATATTAATGGATGTTTGCGTTAATGGCATCGCTAAAGCAGTAAAAGAGAAATTTCAACCTTAAGAATAAACAACAGTTTGCGTAAATCAAACAATCAATTTAAACCACATCAATATCGATTAAAGATATCAAATATAGGAATAGACTAATGAGTGAAATCATAAGACCAGAAACAATAGACTTTGAAAATGGTATAAAAGACCGCCCTACTTTCTCAGCTGAAGAAATGGGTAATCGTAATGCTAAGTTACGTGCTTATATGGCAGCAAATGACATTGATGGAGTCGTATTTTCATCAATCCACAACATTAACTACTATGCAGATTTTGTATACTGTTCATTTGGACGTCCTTATGCATTAGTCGTTACTCACGATGATCACACTACTGTTACTGCTAACATTGATGGCGGTCAACCTTGGAGACAAAGTTACCAAGATAATATCGTTTATACTGACTGGAAAAGAAATAACTATTTCCGTGCATTAAAGAAATTACTACCGACTCAAAAGCGTATCGGTATTGAGTTTGATCACATGACGTTAGAGCGTCGCCAACTGATTGAAGAATTCCTCCCTGGTGTTGAGTTTGTTGATATTGGCGTGCCGACTATGCAAATGCGCATGATCAAGTCAGCTGAAGAAATCAAACTAATCAAGCAAGGCGCTCGCGTTTCTGATATTGGTGGAGCTGCGTGTGTTGAAGCGATTGCTGAAGGCGTGCCTGAATATGAAGTAGCACTTCACTCAACTCAAGCAATGATTCGTGCAATTGCGAATACATATTCACATACTGAGCTAATGGACACATGGACTTGGTTCCAGTCAGGTATCAATACTGATGGCGCACATAATCCTGTTACTTCTCGCAGAGTTCAGAAAGGCGATATCCTTAGCCTTAACTGTTTCTCAATGCTTTCTGGTTATTACCAGGCGCTTGAAAGAACATTGTTTTACCATTCTGCAACAAAGCGTGAGCTTGAGTTATGGGAAATCAACTGTGAAGTACATCGCAAAGGTTTAACACTAATCAAGCCAGGCGCAGTATGTAGCGAGATCGCAGCAGAGCTGAACGAGATATTCTTAAGCTATGATCTACTGGATTATCGTACATTCGGTTACGGACATTCATTCGGTACACTTTCACATTATTACGGACGTGAAGCAGGTCTTGAATTACGTGAAGATATCGACACAGTTCTTGAGCCAGGTATGGTTGTTTCAATCGAGCCAATGATCACTCTTCCTGAAGGTATGGAAGGCGCTGGTGGTTATCGTGAGCACGATATACTCGTTGTTGAAGAAGATGGTGCAGAAAACATCACCAAATTCCCATTCGGCCCTGAGCATAACATCATAATGTAACGTATATTTAAGTCGTAGGTGTAAGCCTTACTACTCGCTATGTCAGATACATTTAAAAATAGTAAAGTTCATCATTTCGGTTTTCTTGTTTTGCCGGGATTTTCTCTGATCGCTTTAGCAGCTGCAGTTGATGCACTGCGATTAGCGAATCGATTTAGTCGGAGCGAAATCTATACCTGGAAAACAATCGCCGAAAATGATGAACACTTATTAGCTAGTAATGGCTTAACTTTTAAGCCCGACTTAAGCATTAATACAGAAGATACGTTCGATTATTTGTTCGTTTGTGGTGGTGCAAGTGTAAGAAACACTTGGACCACCTCAATTGGTAAATGGTTGACTAAAAAAGATCAACAAGGCGCAGTTCTTGGGGGTTTATGTACAGGCACTTATATCCTCGCAAAAGCGGGATTACTCGATGGCTATCGCTGTACCATTCACTGGGAGAACATTGCTTCGACTCGTGAAGAATTTCCTGATTTAAATATCACTGATGATGTCTATGAAATAGATAGAAATCGTTATACCAGTGCAGGGGGTACCTCCCCTATTGATTTGTTACACCATATCATTTCAACACATCACGGTCGTGAATTAGCATCCGAAGTTTCTGAAGGCTTTTTAGTCGACCATATTCGAAATATGTCCGACCCACAACGCACGCCCTTAAGACAGCGACTTGGCACTAGCCAACCTAAACTGTCAGAGGCAGTGATGTTGATGGAAGCGAACCTTGAAGATAAATTAACGCTTAAAGAATTATCGAATTTAATTAATTTATCCCAACGACAGATCGAACGATTATTCAGTCGTTATTTGAATAGCACACCATCAAAATACTATCAAAATCTATGTCTTCGTAACGCCAGAAGACTGTTACTACAAACAGAAACACCCATCATCGAAATATCTATTTTATGTGGCTTCACCTCTTCATCTCATTTCAGCAAATGCTATAAGGATAAGTTTGGAGAACCACCAAGAAATGAAAGACGATTTTTGTCACAGCAAAGATAGAGCTTTAGATGTCCTTGAAAATAGAAATAAATGACATTTTTTACTAAAAATGACACCCCCCTACTTTTTGACATAATTAATTGCTTAAACACTCTAAACGAGAGAAAAATTAATATTACTGATCGTTATATTCTTGATATTGATTAAAACAAACAGAAACTGATTAGTAAGAAATTAAGCATTTAACATCAAATACTTACTTCATAAAAAACTAACTAGACACTAAGACTTAGTCGCATTCATTCTGTCAATATACGCCATACCGATCGCAGATAACACAAAGGTCAAATGCATGATCACATACCATTTTATCTTTTCATTATCCGTACCCGTGAGATTCATGAAAACTTTGAGTAAGTGAATAGAAGAGATAGCAACAATAGAAGCCGCCACTTTTTGTTTTAGACTACCTGCATCTAACTTTCCTAGCCAAGAAAGCTTGTCTGTTCCTTCTTCAAGATCAATACGTGAGATAAAGTTTTCATAACCACTGAACATCACCATCACTAATAAGCCGCCTACCAATGCTAAATCAATCAAAGATAAAACAACCAAGACGAGATCTGATTCGGTAGCGCCAAGAATGATAGGAAATATATGAATGAGTTCTTGAAAAAACTTTATACCTAACAGAATCAAAGCCAATGAAAGTCCCATATAAATAGGTGCTAACAACCAACGACTGGCATAAAAAATGGACTCGACTAGTTTTTCCATAACTTCCTTACGTGTAAAAAATCTTTAATCAGAAAACGCGATAGTATACGGTTTCTGATCTGTAATTCTAGTTAGATAATAACTGACAACCAACAAGATAATATAAAAGTACACCCCCCCACTTTTTACTGATTTTTATATGGCTTTTTATACGGAGAACGCGATTAGTTTGATTTTAAAAAACTATTACTTTTCAGCGAAGGTTAATTAAATTAAATAGGCACTTAGTGTTAATCTATCGCAATTTTATTGTTAACCAATACTACACGCTAGGAACATTATGGACCCTATTACTCAAGGCGCATTTGGTGCGGTTTTCGCCCAAACTCAAGGTAAGAAAAAAGACTTAGCAAAAGCCGCTGTGATTGGTGCATTAGCGGGTATGGCGCCTGATTTAGACATTATCATCCGCTCTGCTGACGATTCTTTATTGGCATTGGAATACCATCGTCACTTTACTCATTCCTTGTTGTTTATACCGTTTGGCGGATTGATTTGTAGTTTGTTTTTACATCCTCTTTTAGGACGACGTTTTGGCGTTAGTTTTTTACAAACTTTACTCTGGTGCATCATAGGCTTTGCCACGCATGGACTGCTAGACGGCTGTACCAGTTACGGCACACAATTGCTTTGGCCACTTAGTGATAAACGTTTTGCATGGGATATTATTTCTATTATCGATCCCTTGGTTACTATACCTTTATTAACTCTAATCATTCTAGCGGCAAGGAGAAAAGCTCGACGTTATGTGATTCTCGCACTGGTTTGGTTAGCGCTTTATTTTGGCTTCTCCGCTTTTCAACATCAACGCGCCTTGGATGAGGGTGAAAAATTGGCTTTATCACGCGGACTAGCGATAGAAAATATTGAAGCTAAACCAAGTTTTGCCAATATTTTAATCTGGAAAGTAATTACTACTACAAAAAACTCTTATTACGTTGATGCTATCAAGCTTGGCTGGAAAAAACCTTTTGTTTGGGAAGGTAAGATCGCAAATAAACTAAATATAGCAAGGGACTTGCCATGGTTAAATATTGAATCACAAAAGAACTCACAACAAAGAAAAGATATTGAGCGGTTTAGGTGGTTCTCAGATGGTTACATTGCCTTAGATCAAAAGAATCCAAACAGAGTAGTGGATATTCGTTATTCATTATTACCACAAGAAATACAGCCTTTGTGGGGAATCGAACTTTCACCCAGTGCAAGCTCAGAAGAACACGTTGAATTTTATAATGAACGTGGAGATGGTGGGAAAGAGGCTCAAAAGTTGTGGAAGATGCTAATAGAATAAGAATACACCCCCCTACTTTTTACAGATTTAATAGTGTGCTTTCACGGGTTATCTATCATGGTTAAGCATTAATAATCTCATTTTCGACTTGTTTTGGCTTTCCTTTCAATACCTTAATCTGATAATTATTACATCAAGTCAATCATCAGATTTCCATGCGGGTAAACTAAAAGAGAATCGTGAACCTTCTCCTTCAGTACTTACCACCTCAATATCGCTCTGATGTAAATGTACGATGTGTTGAGCTATCGCTAAACCAAGCCCGGCATGATGGTCACTTCTTTCCTTATTGTGACCGCGGTAAAATCGATCAAAAATATGGGTTAACTCTGATTCAGAAATACCACTTCCATTATCTTGTACTGTAACTTCAACTTCCCCTTGGCACATATTTAAGATCAATTTTACCTCTCCCTCAGCGGCGGTATGCCTTAATGCATTAGCCACAAGGTTTTCCAATGCACGTTCAATCAAAGCAATATCTGCCATTACAAAAGGCAAGCCGTCTGCAACCCGCATGCTTAATATAATATGGCTATTTTTAGCGGTTAAACTCAACTTTTGGATAATATCCTGCACCAACTCTGCCAGTGAGAAAGGCTCACAATTTAAAGGAGTTTCACTGGCATCTAACTTTGCCAATTCAAATAGTTCCTCAACTAATTTGGTCAGACGGCGGCTATGCTTTAGCGCAGTATCTAGATATTCGGCTCTAGTGGCATCGTCAAAACTATCCGATTTTAATTTTAACGTTTCGATATACCCATGGAGTGCAGCTAATGGCGTGCGCAGATCATGCGATACATTAGCGACTAATTCACGACGAAGATCATCATGTTTTTTCAAGTCATTTAATTGCTCGCGTATGCGTTCTGCCATTCTATTATAATGATGGCCAAGTACATCAATTTCATCATTGCTAGAACGCTCTGGATAAACACTATGTCCAGTAAAACTGCTTTTACTAAAATCTTGCATTAAGCGTGATAACTTTTGTAAGCGACGCGTGAGTAATAAAAATAATAAAAGACCAACAATACACCCTATCAAAAGACTAATTAGTAGGGCAATTGCTGACAGTTGCAGCATAAAACTTTCTTCAAATAAACGTTCAACACGTTCGTATTCTTCGCCACGTAATACTACATATATATATTTCATCGAACCATCAGCAAAGGAAACTGGAGCGACTGAAAAAATTTTGTGTTTTTCTAAGTTGCGTGGATCATCCCCTAACAATGGAAACTTTTTTCCTTCTGTAAAATCCATCACAGGCTTCATGTCTACAGAATTGCGTTTCACTTTTCCTGGCTCAGCAGAATAAGAAAGTATCTCGCCGTCAGTATTGAGTAAGTAAATCTCAATACTAGGGTTTACCACCATATAATGAGTAAAGGTTTCCTTTAGTGCAACTTCATCAAGCACTCCGTTACTCATCAGGTTTCTATCGATCAAAAGGTTGCTTGCAAGATCGCGGTTTAAGTTTTGTAAAAACTCCTGTTGATAATGACGTGTTAAATAAGTACTTAGGCCAGCGTAAAGTAACCCTATCCCCAGTAACAGCAGGACTAAAGCTAGCGCAAGTTTTGTAAAAAGCGTTTTACCCATTATTTATCTAAAAACCGATAACCAACACCCCATACAGTTAGTATGTAAATAGGCATAGTCGGATCTTTCTCTATTTTTGCACGCAACCGGTTGATATGTGAATTGACAGTATGTTCATAACCTTCGTAGTTATAGCCCCATACTTGCTCGAGTAATTGCATCCGTGAAAAAACTAATCCGGGATTGTTCGCAAAATGCATGAGTAACTCGAACTCTTTTGCTGTTAACGCAATCTCTTGTTCCGCTAGTGATACTTGGTGCTTATTAGGATCAATATAAAGCTGCCCAAATTGCATTGGCTTATTGGTGGTTTTTGCATTTGATTTAAGGGCGTCATTGCGCCTAAATTGAACTTTGATACGCGCCATCAACTCAGGAATACTAAATGGCTTGGTTATATAATCGTCTGCTCCCACTTCTAAGCCGATAACTCGATCGAGTTCCGATGATTTAGAGGTTAACATCAAGATAGGGACATAG
>CALFUP010000127.1 GCA_937929875.1 uncultured Cocleimonas sp.
TAGTTCATCTCATCAATAGGATCAGGGCAATACTGGCGTCTGCGGCAATTGCCGCACTGCTCACCTAAATAAAGTGAATCAACCCAAGACATCAATTCTGCCAATTGTTGTTTATCCTCAAACCAAAAGCCTGCTTCAAAATTACGACTGTCTTTGTGTTTAGCGCCGAGTCCTGCACCCGTTAAATTAGCGCTGCCAACAAATGCACCAATTCCATCAATTATGATTGCTTTAGTATGGACGCGTGGGCAAAGAATTCGATCAAACAACTCGCTTTTGAAAAGTTCAGGATAATCATCGAAGTGTTTTCGAAAGCGCGGACCTGGCTCTTTCGCGTGGATCAATCGAACTCCAATACCTCGCTCTACTAATCGAGATAAAAGTGCGAGCAGTGGCTCGAAACCATAACCAGTATCTAAATGTAAATCTTTAATATCTGCTGTGACAATCCACACAAAACGTCGCGCTTCGGGTAGGCGTTTTAGCATTATTTCATCAAAGATATCGCGATTAAGTAGTAGTTGATGCATGGCTAGATGATAACAGTTTTAAGTAGTTTCTGATTTAATCAGATTAAGTCACTTTAAATACTAAAAAAGTAGGGGGGTGTCATTTCGGCTAAGCTCAATACGAGTCTTTGACAAGCTTGTATGAGTGATTTTGGCTAAGCTTAATACAAGTCTTCGGCTCTCCCACCAGAACCATTAATGTCTATTCTGATATATGTATTTGTTCCGATGAAGCTGGCAAAATTATTATTCAACATAGGAGCAACAGGCAATGAGACTAAGCAGTACTCTAGTGAATTAAAAATGAATAGGTTTCTATCAAGATGACAAGCGATAATCTAAAGCATAACAAGAGTCGGTCTGCAGGCAATACTCGCTTGGAAATATCAGAGTACCTTGAAGTTGAAGGTAAAAAAATAGCTGTCGATATGCATGGCTTTTTAGTTGATCCAGAAGATTGGAATCAACAAGTAGCTTTGAAACAAGCTGAATTGGCTGATGTTGAAATGACAGATGATCACTGGCTCGTTGTTAATTATATCCGAGACCAATATGAATATAGTTCGTGCGTACCAGAGGCAAGACATTTGCTAAAGCACATGAAAGAAGAGTTAGGTAAAGATCGCGCTACCCGAAAATATCTGTATACATTATTTCCCTATGGCTATGCGATTCAAGCTTGCCGAATAGCGGGAACTCGTGTGCCGTTAAAAACGATGCTGGACTTGTAGTGTATTAGAGTACTTTTTATTCCGTTTTTTGAGAAAGTGGTGTGAAGTATTTTTGTAGCCCTATAATTAAAATTTAAGACATCAGTTTTGTTAACTTATGTTTATCTTTCCCTATCTTCCTTTTAAACAAGTGGTATCTGTATCACTAGGTCGTCCATTAATGGTTGTTAATTTGGTGTCTATACAGAATAAATAATCTACTCATTCGGATTAAAAACTTAGGGTGAGCATCATAAAAAACTCCCTGAAACGCGAACCAAATTCTTTCCGAAGTATTTACTATATTCCTGATGTTTGTTTTATTCGATGAATTTTTCTGCGTCTAATTATCTGATTATTATAATGATTGTTGTTTTTCTAGAAGGGTGGTGAGCACATAAAAAGTGTTAAAAAAGTGAAGGTGTTATTTATTTTTGTTTTTCCAATTAGTTTGAAAATAGTTTCAATTTCTATCCTTAAAACTTTTGTGACAAACATCACGGAAGCAAAACCAGTGCAAAAGTAGACTTAACTCATTCAAGCACTACATCGATGTAAGACTTGAATAACCATTGAGTTGTGAGGGTCCTTAACAGGATTGTTAAATTATATAAAATTAAAAGGAAATTAAATCATGAAAAAATTAAGTCAAATATTACCTGCAGTTTTACTTCCAGCAATGATGTTACCTGCTGTTTTGATTACTGGAACGCTAGCATTATCGACAAGTGCCCATGCTAATTGGATACCTGCTTGTCCAGGTGGTTTCAATTTAGATAGCAAAAATGGTAATCCTAGAGCCTATAGCTGTAAAAGAACGCTTAGAGCAAGTTGTGCCGATGGCCGCGCACCACGAGTAAACCATACAGGAACTGACACTTGTAACGGTCCTGATGTAGTTAGAAATCCTACGGGTTGTAAATTAGGTGTAGGTCGTAGTCAAAATAACTGGGAAATTCGTCGTGATAGACAAGGTACTAGAGATATGTGTATACACAAGACAAGAAATGTTCCTGATAAGCCAATCAAATGTCAAAGTGGTTTTTCGCAAAGGCCTGCACCAGGTGCTGATAGATGTGTGAAGACCTCAGGAAATCGAGTTCCATCGACTTGTCCAAATGGTTCTGTACGTGGAGAGCGTGCTGGTCAAGATGCTTGTATTGTAGAGCGTCAACCAAGCTGGAGAAATGTTCCTTAATTGTTTGCTACAGCTTGAAGGCCGATCTTTTAGATCGGCTTTTTTTTGCCTTACGAATAAAGGTTTTAACTTTTTTTGGAAAAATATTGTTTTCATTGCAAAACGTGAACTTTGACACAGAATTAAACGTTGATGGCTTTTAAAATAATTATATTCAGTCGAACAACTGAAAAAGTGATTTAAAAAACGTTATTTATAAGTAAACAAAGGGATATGAAAATGAAATTATCTACAAGTGTTTTAGGAACAATGTTACTGACTTTAGCTTGCTCAGTAAGCACGAATGTCGCTATGGCGAATAGTCATAATATGCAGAAACATAAGGCAAAAATGACATTCCATAATGGACAGAAGAAATACTCTTGTCCAAAAGGTAGCATTGTCAAATGGCAGAACCACAAGGCTTACTGTTTTAGAGGTCATGGTGGTCAAAGTAACAATAACCACCATAAAAAAATTAAGACGTGCCGCTCTGGTTACAAGATGTTTACTAACGGACACAAAACAAAGTGCTTGCGAAAAGGCGGCAATGGCTGGAAACCACAAAGACATAAAGGGCTGCAACAGCATGTAAAAAATCCCGTTTTTAAAAAGGTCGTTTGGAAGTCTCATGGTGGGAAAAAAGTAGCTGTTTGTGCCTCGGGACATAAGCCTTTTCAAAGAGGAAAGGAAGTTCGCTGTTATCGTAAGTCAATCAATGGTTGGAAGCCTTATAGAGTAGTCAATCATCAAGGTCAAAATAGCGGTCATAACATCAAAAATAAAAAATACGACCAACACCGTTTCTTTGATGGCAAGAATGTGAGATGTCGCAAAGGAAATTACTGGGTTGATAATGGTTTTACAGCTCATTGTGGCGGTTAGTTAGATTCCTAAACAAATGGTCTTGTACTTATTAGTTTGATTGAGTCTTACCTCATTAGATTAATGACTCTTAAAAAGGCAAGACTGAGTCAATTCGATTGAAACTGATACGTCATTCCGTGGCGTTATCAGAGGGAGAAGTTATGAGTTATAAAAGGAAAAAGATAAGTTTGTTTATAGCGCTGGCGCTTATGAGTTGGGTTACTGCGTCTAATGCTGAGATAAGTGTGTTGACTGAAACTTCTGATGGTTGGCTAAAAACAAATCAGAATATTGAAATAAGAGTCGATTCCCCAGCAGCAGATCGAACCAATGCCTTGGCTTTTTTTATCGGCGAAACAGATGTGACTGCGTTCGTTACTAAACAAGCGGCGAACATTTATATTTACGATGCTAGTTCGCTTGCTTTACCAGCGGGTGAAAATACCTTAAAAGTTTACGACAACAGTGGAGAATGGGAGGAAGTCGGTAGTTATGATTTAAGAGTACTAACAGCTTCTGGTTATAGTATTTCAAAAGTTACGCCTAGTATTGAAGTTAATATCAATTCTAAGGTGTCCGATAGTCGTTCGGGTGATCAATTGTTAGATCCTGAGAGGAAAACATATAACGATTTTGATGCAATTATTAGTTTTGAATCTGAGCATGAAAAGAATGGTCTAAATATCACCTCCAGTTCTAATATAATCAGTGCTAGTAACCGTGAAGCAGCCTTGCGCTTTGAAGAAAAGCAAAACAATGCACCTAAAATAGATCTAACTGAATATATTGTTACCGCCGTAAAAGGGAAGACTAAAGTGCAATTGGGACATATATCTCAAGGCGATCATCCATATCTTGTAGATAATATTAGTCACCGTGGTTTAACGGTTCAACGCAATATTACTGACCGATTAAGTTTTGATGTTTCGGCTCAAAGCGGTAGAGAAATTAGCGGTTATAACCATTTTTTAGGCTTTACGACGTCTAAGAGTAAAATAACCACTGCTAAGCTCGGTTATGAGTTACTCAAAAGAGAAGGTGGCGCTCGCTTAGAATTTTCTTACCTTAAAGGAAATACGATTGCTGAAAGTAATTTTGATGAAGGTCAAGTACCTACTGCGGAGGAGAGTTCAGGTTATGGTTTTCGCTTAACAACCAATAGTGAGTCAGGTAAGTTGACGACGGATAGTGCGTTTGCAAGAGCAAAATATACCAATCCTACAAACGATACGCTTGAATTCAATGGAGAAAATCTAGTTGATGTAAAAGCGACTACTAATAATGCGTATTACACCAATATAGGCTACAAGCTACTGAGTAATCATAAAATCAGCAATGATATAACAACAGATCTCGCTGTTAATCTCCGTTATTCACTTATCGAAGCTGAATATCAGTCACTTGCTGCTGCTCCCAACCCTGATGAAGAAATTAAAGAGTTTGGAATTTCAGGGCAAATAGGTTCTGTTGGGTATCAAGCGACTTATAGTCGTTCGAGAGATAATCTTGAAGATATTGCCTCAATTCTAACTACGCAAACTAGCTCAACACAGCTAACCATGAACGCTTCATTGAAGGAGCTTTTTGCGAAAAGAATTTCGGATACATCAAAGTATTACAAACTTTTGCCTGCATTGAGTATTAGCGCACAAAGAGTGCATCAATATAATTTGAACAGTCCTGAAAATTTACAATCAGATTTTAATGATAATAGTCACTTACCCAATCAAGTTAATCTTACTTTCAATAATGATTTAAGCTGGGATTTTGATAAATGGGATCTAGCTTACCAAACAGAATGGTCTGACCAGAATAATAAGCAAGTAGGTAGAGATCAAGCCGATTTTAAAACCCTAGGGCATCAATTAAGTATTAACCTTAGACCCACAGAAAAAATTAATCTTGGCTTGGCAGTTGGTCAAATTAAGAATACTGATGTAGAACAAAATATTAAACGTTATGACAATACTTACGGATTAAATTTGGATTGGCAACTAACGGATAAATTAACACTTGCTGCAAGCCATAACCGAAATAGAAATTCGGACGATCAAGATCTATCAAAAGGAGTGAGTACTAATAATGAACTCAAGTTAAGTTACCAGTTTAAAGTGCCTACCCCATCTGGCAAGAAACTCCCTGGGCAGACCTACGTTCGTTATTCACGTCAAAGTGCTGAAAATACTGACAACGAGCAAGATTTTAAAACAAAAGGCTCCAGTTCAGGCATTTTCGCTGGCATTAACTTTAGCTTCTAAGGAGTATTAAAATGAATTCAATTACACAACAACTTCTAAAAGTATCTTCGGTACTTCTGTTATTACTCGCCTCGCAGCAAAATGCAATGGCGCTGTCTGGGGTAAATCCAACGGGTGTGAATGTTCGCACTCATGGGGTAACAACAGTGTTTCTTACTTTTCAAGGAACCGCAGGACAAACTTCTCCCGAAGCATTTTGGTGCGGTGAAATAACGGTGCCCGCAAATACCGTTACCAGTAGCAACCCATGTGTTCCGGGAACATTATTTGGCTTTCTGCCTAAACGACTCAATCTTGCTAGAGGTAGTGGAACCGGTGGAGCTTCAAATGTTACGGATATTATGACGATTCCATCATCTGTTTCACGTCGTGCTTTTCAGGATGCTAAGTCAGGCAATAAATCATCATTCTTTTATGTTAGACGTTTTTCTGGCCCAAATGGAGATCAATTTGTTGCAGTCACATGCCGCATGGCAGGAGGTGGCGCTCGAGTCCCGTTAGGATTAAGCAATGTTGATTTGGTCTTTAGAACTGATGAAGGCGATAAACCTGTGACCTTATTAGCTCAAAATGCTCGGTCGCCAAAGGTGGGTGCCGTCATCAATTATAATGGCTCGGGACGCTTAAAAGGTCGTTGGGAAGTTGTTCAACCAGGTGATCCAGAGCCTACAGCAACGGATTTACTTTCGGAAGCTAGCTTACCGATTGAATTACGTGGTTTACAAAATCAATATACTTTTTTAGAGCGTTTCAATGTCTTTTTACCACCTACAGGAAGAGCGTTTATACCAGGCCCTAAAGCCAGTAAAATACCAACACGAGTTAAAGGCCCTTATAAATTACTCTTTAGAGTGGAAGCTAGTTACGATAAAGAAGGAAACTCCAATACAGTAACAGGAGTCACGCAATCGGGCGGTGTCGCAGGTTTCTCAATGCCTGTGTTGCGTTACTATGTTGCCAGCGAGAATGAGGTCGATAGCGCCTATGCTTTGGCAGGTAAACAGCAACGTATCACACTTATGGGACCTGCAAATAATGTGGTCATCAATCAAAATCAACGCGTTAATTTTAAGTGGCAGCAAGCGTTAAACACTAAATTTTATCAACTTGAAGTGAAGGATAGTAACAATAAGATAGTGTTGTCTGCGGCATTAAAATCCAATCAGACGAGTTATACGACTCCACCTTGGTTTTCCAAGCATGCCGATAAACCGTTACGATGGAGAGTGGTGTCTAAACTAAACCAAAATAGTGTTACTGGTTCAAGTGAATGGCGCAATCTTACTCTTAAATAAGTAAACGATAATTAACACTATTGTGGTGAATTCACAGTAGTGTTAGTTTTTTCAAGCCCAGTAATTTAGTTGCTACTCATAGTTGCTAATAGTTTTACATAATCTCACCTAGTTTTCTGCAATTGAATAACTAGAATATATTCTAAAAAAAGTGGGGGGGGGTCTTTGGTATGCTTTAGATGTACCTCAGTTAGTTATTTCCACTTCACTAGAGTCAAAACTCCTCACTCAAGATTAACTTTTTGCCTATCACAAACCGTTTCCATCGAAACAAAAGTGGAGGTATGAGAAACATGGGGCAATGCGGCAATTTCTTCTCCCAATAGTTTTCTATATTCTTGAATGTCAGTGGTTCGTACTTTTAGTAAGTAATCAAAATTGCTCGCAATCATATTGCACTGCTCAACGGCTATAAGCTTTTTGACTGCTGCGTTGAATTCATTGAGGGAGTTTGCGGTGGTGTCGCTGAGTGTTACATTGATGAAGGCAACGTGCGCTTGATTAAGTAAATCAAAATCTAGTTGAGCT
>CALFUP010000128.1 GCA_937929875.1 uncultured Cocleimonas sp.
AATTTGCTCAGTAACCACACTTTTTTCATCTAATTTATTACGTTTGATACTAGAAATACTGTGATCAATTGCAATCATATCGGTTAAATTTTGTAGCGCGTTTTGTTGTACCGTTTGCGCAGATGAAAGATAGGTCACTGGCCCGTGTTCATTACCCATAAATCGAGTCTGCACAACATTATGATAATCTTCAATAATATCAGTGAGAACTTTAGCCTGATGAATTCCCTCTTTATTATCAAGTTTGATGAGTTCTTTAGTGACGTCTTTTAGGCGACTCGTCATCTCATAATATTCTTTCAGTTCTCTATTTTTTAACCAGTTCAGTTCATCATTCTGGCGGTAACCAAACAAGCGATAGAGTAAAGGCAAAGAAATAAGCGCGACCAAAGAAAGCCCAGCATAAGCTAAGACAATAAGGAGTGGCGCTTGAAACCACCATGCGAACAGCCCAAGCAGCGTTGCAGAAAGAAAAGCACCAACATACGTTAGTTTTTTAATGTTGTTAAAAATAGCAAAATCTCGCGTTTTATTTTTATCAGTGGTATTGATTATAACCAAGGAAAACATTGAATGCTGTATTTGTTACAAAAACAAACATAGGGTCACTTTATAGTTAAAAAATTAGGATATAAAAGCTTGTATTGAGCCCAGTCGAAATGACTCATGCCGAAGTACACCCCCCCACTTTTTGAGGTGATTCAGTTTAGCTAGGATCATAATATTACTTTCTTACGAATTTCGAACCTTAATACCTTGTTGACGTTTTTCTATCTCAGGCAATACGTCCATACTGGGCCAAAGCCCTGTTTTTAATGCTTCATGATAGCCTTGAGTTAGATTATTTTTAAGCATCTGTTGAATTGTAGATTCAACATCGTATTCTAGTCGGTGATGACTAAATTGTATCTCACCATCAATAACATTCAATACTGAAAACCAAACATCTTGAGTGCCATCGTTAGCTGGCATACCTAATGCGCCTGAGTTATGCCATTGCTTGTTTTTATGATTATTATTAGAAATGTGTTTTGTAAATGGCAGTCCAGAATGCCCTGCAATGATGATATCTGCTTCAGTATTATTTTCTGTGTTGTTACTACTTTCAAGCAATGCAAATTCATCTAGAAAATCACTGTCTGGCTGGGATGCAAACATAAATCGACTGACATCTGAACCTGCTCCATGCACCACTTGAATAGATTTTTCTGCGATTGAAAATTGAAGATGTTCTGGCAGTGCTTTAAACCAATCTCTTTGATTTTGTGATACTGCATTATCGGCAAACGGATACCAACCTCGTGACAAGGTATCGCAGACTGATCCTTCTGTAAATCCGCAACCACAATCGTCAGCTTTTGTTGCAAGTGATTGCTCTACATTGCCTTGAATGCAGTGCACTCCCCAATCACGAATGAGCTCTACTGTTTCAAAAGGGTTGCCACAATAAGCAACCATATCACCGGTACAAATACATTGTTCTGGTTTGAAATTATTGTCCTGCGCCCACGTTTGTAAGGCTTGAGTGGCTTGCAAATTAGAATAACAACCACCAAAAATTAACAGTGGTGTTTGTATTTTGCCTAAATCAAGCGTGTTTGTTTTGCTCATGATATTTTTCAAGTATTAGTTTTCTGCACTGATTTTCCTTTTGATCCCAAAGCAAAGGAGATAAAACCTACTAAAGCGATAACAATACAAATGATCAATAATTTTGAATACTTATGCTCATAACCAAACAAATCAAACATCCATGTTGTGTAGTTTGAGCTTTCGGTAACGTAGGTAATGCCGCCAAAGACAGTAACGCTAAACGTCAGGATTACGGGCCATAAAGCAACGTCGCGATTACCCCAGATACAAAAGACAATAATGGGCAGTAGGAACATGGATAAGGTGCCACTCACCGCTACTGCGGCATATAAATCTTTGCTATCCCAAAGTAAAAATAAGCCGCCAACAATTAAAAAGCCGACCATCACTATACGACCTGACATGACTGTTTCGGGCAATAATTTCATGTCTTTAACGACTAATTTTGAAGCGCTTGAAAACGTTGAATCTAGTGTCGATAAGGCAGAGATGATTAGGGCAACACTAAATACCGCCATAATTGGCTGACCGAATAAGCGCGTTAGTGCATCTATCATGCCTTCTGCCTCTAGTTTATTTAAACCGGCAAAAACGCCCAATAGCGCAAACATTAAAATACAGGCAATGGAAATCCAAGCGGCATGTAAAAAAGATTTTTTGGTGGTTTCTTGATCGGCTAAAAAGCCTCTATCCATCATTACAGGGTCATGTAATGGGTAACTCCACACTTGCAAACCAGCTACGACTAATAACACCCAACCTGGGGATTCGATATCTGGTGATGAGCTAAATATTGCACCTATATCAAAAGCAGGATTAAACAACATCGCTATAAATAATATCGCGACCAGAGTTATCACTAAAATAGATTGTAATACATCGGTTCGTAATGAAGCACGTAAGCCACCTATTGATGAATAACCGACGGTAATCACACCAATTGCTATCATCGCAGTGAAGTACTCAAAGCTACCTTTAAGCCCGAAGATTTCGCCCACTACAATAAGATTAGCAAACACTTCGCTGAGTAATCTTAAAACTACCACGAAGTTATACATACCCGCGCCAGTAGCACCAAACTTGGCGCTCATGAAGCCTTGCACATTGTCGTAACCGTGTTTAAAGCGGAGGTGATTAATTATCGCACCGCCCGTTACAAAGCTAAAATAATAAGTGGCATAGGCTAAAGCACCCGCAATACCGTAATAAAAACCAAGGATTGCCGCCGTCATGAGTGAACGGGCAAAAATCCAAGTAGTGACTTGTGAAAGCACTAAGGTCCAAAGCGATGGTGCGTTACCAGTTTCAGAGTAGCCTTTATAGAACCCTTCAATGGTTCGAATACGCGGAGAAATAGCGATACTCGCCAATAAAACTAAGACGGTTATGCCAATTAGATAAGGTGTCATATGTGGAATTCTCAAAGGAATAAATTTCAGCAACTAATATACGTTCAAAGAACGAATTTAGATTCAGCTTAAAATAACACCCTTGAGTTTACTTAACACGCTAATAATTTTCTTAAATTTAGGTACGAAGGATTAACAATCGCATGCTAAGACAGGATCAAATAACATCAAAAAGTAGGGGGGTGTATTCGACAAGCTCAACAGAACTGTCGATTTATTTAAAGAAATACTTGCAATAGGATACCTTTTGGTACTATATTAAGAAGAGATACCAAATAGTATTGTATTGCAACTTGAAGCAAATCAAACCATGACGCTTAATATCCAACATTCATTCAAAGCACTCGCCGATCCAACTCGTCGGCAAATACTCGTTCACCTTAGCCAACAAGATATGACGATTGCAGATATCACAGATCAGTTTGATATCACCCGCGCTGGAATTAAGAAACACCTGAATATTCTAGAAAGCGGTAAGCTAATTTCTGTCAAAACAAGGGGCCGTGAGCGAATCAATTCATTAGAGACAGAAGGTCTTAAAACAATTACTGATTGGCTAGCTTACTTTGATCAATTCTGGGATGAAAAACTGAGTAGTCTACAAACTGCCATTGCAAATAATGAAACTAAAACCAACGAATGAAAATTCGAGGAAATAATATGTCACATTCAACCATCACTAAATCAGCATTTTTTGCAGCACCACCAGAAACTGTTTGGGCTTATTTAACGGAGGCAGATAAGTTAGGAGAATGGTATCACCCAGCACGGCTCGACTTAGAGGCCGATCAAAACTATGAGCTTTACAATGCTGAAAACGGTGAGAAATGGATTTGGGGCTCAGTTTTAGAATGGAACCCACCTAAAAAATTAGTCTATACTTTTATTATTCCTCCTTTAGCAGCAATCTCATCAACAGTCACTTGGACTTTGGTAGAAGTTAACGGCGGCACTAAGTTATCCTTAACTCATGAAGGTATCGAGAAATTGGGTGACGAAGCATTAGGATTGTTAATGGCGCTAGATGATGGCTGGGATGAGCATATTGCTAGTCTTAGAAAGGCAATGAAATCGTAATCACCAATAAATTAGTACAAAAAAGTAGGGGGGTGTCAATTTTTAGAGAGCCCATTACTTTGCTTCAACCTTCCCCTGTATTTCCTTGCGGAAATTACTCTACTACCTCCTTGACCCCTAGCGGGTCTAAGGAGGCACCATTTTTATAGTTTATCCAATTAAAAGAACAAACTAGATACGTTCAAATACAGTCGCTATACCTTGACCATGACCAATACACATCGTTGCTAAACCTAAGGTCGCATCTTTTTCTTTCATTATGTTCAATAGAGTCGTTGATATACGCGAGCCAGAGCAACCAAGCGGATGACCAAGTGCAATCGCGCCACCGTTTAAATTCACTTTATCTTCCATCACATCCATAATGCCTAAGTCTTTCAGCACAGGTAATGATTGAGCAGCAAATGCTTCGTTAAGTTCAAACACATCAATGTCTTCAACGCTTAGTCCAGCTTTTGCAAGTGCTTTTTGAGATGCTGGTACCGGACCATAGCCCATAATTGCTGGATCAACACCCGCTAAACCTAGAGAAACAATCTTAGCAATTGGTGTAATTCCAGCCGCTTGAGCAGCCTCGTATGACATAATAGCCATTGCAGATGCACCATCAGAAAGAGCCGAAGAAGTACCTGCAGTCACTGTACCGCCTTTTGGGTTAAACACAGGACGTAAACCAGCGAGTGTTTCAACTGTTGTTTCTGGACGAATCACTTCATCCTCAGCACACATCATTGGTATCCCATTAGCATCATGACCTGGCGTTGGGATTATTTCGTTTTTGAATTTACCCGCAACTGAAGCTGCATGTGCACGCTGATGAGATCTTGCACCAAATGCATCTTGAGCTTCTCGTGTAATGCCATGTTGTACTGCTAACATCTCTGCCGTTAGCCCCATCATATTAGAAGCCATGGCTGCATGCTTTGCAAATGCTGGATTCAAATCAACACCGTGAGTCATCGGGATATGACCCATATGCTCAACACCACCAATTAAGTAAAAATCGCCATTTCCTGATTGAATACCTTGTGCCGCAGTGTGGATTGCTTGCATTGAAGAACCACATAAACGATTCACTGTTTGTGCCGGTACTTCATGCGGTAAGCGTGTTAATAAAGACATGATGCGTGCAATATTGAAGCCTTGCTCTAAGGTCTGATAAGTACAGCCCCAAATGACATCATCAACTTTTGCAGGGTCTAGCGCCTCATTACGATCAAAAAGTGCCTCAACTAAGTGCGCTGATAAAGTTTCAGCACGAGTGACACGGTACATTCCGTTTTTAGATTTACCCATCGGTGTACGCACACAATCTACAATAACTGCATCTCTTGGGTTTAGTTTACCTAGTGTTGTATTTGCCGAAGTCGTACTCATGCTTCACCTCCAAAAAACTTTACATCAT
>CALFUP010000129.1 GCA_937929875.1 uncultured Cocleimonas sp.
CGATGACATAAAGCCAAGTCGAATTGCCCGTGCTCGTTTTAAGATTGAAGATATCCTAGCGCGTGAAGAAGAAGGTCAAACTGGGCTTGTATTATTTGCAGGTGAAGCTTTTACAGCGGCACCATTAACAAGAGATACCGACACCATCAGTTCAATGCTTAAAGTATTAACGCCACAGATAATGCCAGCCCAAGGACGTCGTGCAGACTTGGGTTTAGCCAAAGCGCATGAACTGTTGAAACAAGCAGGAATAGTCAATGGCCAGATTTCATTAATAGCAGACGGAGTTAGTGATAAATCTGCAAGCCTTAAGGCTGCAAACGCTTTAGCTAAAGATGGGCATACCGTATCGGTAATGGCAGTTGGGACAGAAGCGGGTGGAACGTTAAATTTTAGAAATAATACCAGCCAGTTAATTAAATTAGATGCTGAAGGTTTAGAGAATATAGCTAAAAATGGTGGTGGTAATTATCGACTAATGACCACCAACAACAGCGATTTAAAAAGCTTATTAAACCCAATAACTGACAAGAGTTCTTTAGATAATAAACAAGAGAAAGGCGATAATAATTTACAAAATAGTGATTGGTATTCGACAGGGCCATTTTTAGTGTTGTTGTTACTGCCATTTGCTGCTTTAGCTTTTCGCAAGGGGTGGTTGTTAAATGTAGCGGTCGCATTTTTTGCTGTTGCTTTATTGGTTCAACCTCAGGAATTATTGGCCGCAGATGACTCCTCACAAGTTGCACCGCAAGTGTTGCCAGAGGGCAATTGGGATAAGTTAGTCGAAAGGCTTTCTAAAAATAGAGCGCAAAGGGCCAATAATGCCTTGCTGAATAAGCAATATGAAAAAGCTAAAGATTTATCCAAAGATCCATTAACGCGTGGAAGTGCAGAATACAAACTAGAAAACTATGAAGACGCATTAAGTAGCTTTCAGGAATCTCAAGGTGCAACTGCCCGTTATAACGAAGGAAATACCCAAGCTAAACTTAAAAACTATAAAGAGGCGCTTGCTGCTTATGATCGTGCTTTGAAGCTTGACCCAACGCTGCAAGATGCTTCAGATAATAAAAAAGCTATCGAAGAATTTCTTAAGCAACAAGAACAACAATCAGGAAAAGACGGTGACTCATCAAACGAGAATCAACAAGGTAATTCTGATTCTAAGAATGATGAACAAAAACAAGAGGGCGGAGAGTCCAAAGACCAACAAGACAAACAAAGCGGTTCGCAATCTGCAGATGAAAACGGAGAGCAAAAACAACAAGAAGATAAGAAGCAAGAGGGTGATAAGAGTGATGAAAATCAATTCTCTGAAGCGAATGAAGATTTAGAAAAAAATAAAAAAGAGGCTGATGAAGAAGAGCTGAAGTCAGCCCAGAGCCAGTCAGATCAAAAAAGTGACAGTGCTGATCAAAAAGCTCAAGCATTAAGTGATAGCGAAATAGATGAAGTTAGTAAACAAGAGGCTGAAAATGATAAAAACAAGCCCAAGCCTGAGTTAAAAGAAGCCGCCGAGGAACTAAGCCAAGAAGAAAAAATGGCGGCAGAACAGTGGTTACGTCGAATTCCTGATGACCCAGGTGGATTATTAAGACGTAAATTTAGGTATCAATATAACCAGAACCGTAGAAATAATTCAAACTCCAACGCAACCGAGCAGCCTTGGTAAGATGAATGTTATGACCTTCAAATCTCTTAATAAACAATACTATCTTAAGCCGTTTTTAATGGTGTTCTTTAGCTGTGCCATTAGTCTATTTTTTCTAAGCGGGCAGGCCTATGCGAAAGTTATCGCCTCGCTAAATCAAGAGTCTTATTATCTTGGTGATATTATTAGTCTTAATATTGAGACAGATAAAAATCTAAACGCTGAACCGGATTTATCCGTTCTGCAATCAGATTTTGATGTAAAAGGAAGCAGTGCCAGCTCTCAAATAAATATTATAAATGGTAGTCGTAGTTACAGAAAAAAATGGAATATTGAGCTTCAAGCTAAAGCTACAGGTCAGTTTATTATTCCTGAAATTATATTGGGTGATGAAAAAACTGAAGCTATTCAAATAAATATTAAAAAATTGCCGCCGGAAGTTTTGGCAGAAACAAGCAAACATATCTTCATTGAAGCGAGCGTTGATTTAGGCAGTAATAACGACAACGAAATATATGTACAACAGCAAATTCCGTATACCGTTAAATTTTTCTACGATGCTGCAATGCGAACAGGTGAAGTGGTTCTGCCCAATATAGAAAATGCGAATATTCGAGTGGTCGGTCGTGAAAAAAAATATGAAGTAGTAAGAGCGGGAAGTAAATATGTCGTGGTCGAAAGGCGCTATGTAATCTCACCTGAAAAAAGTGGCAAATTAGTTATACCTCCTACTTTGGTAAAAGGCCGAATCGCTCTAACCGGTGGTGATTCACCGCAACTTCGTAAACGCATGGATGAAGTTGATATGCTGAATGAGTTATTTTCTGATATTAATAATGGCTCAACATTTAGTAACCCTTTCGACCCCTTCTTCTCGCGCCGTTCCATTGGACCTACTCGCCCCTACACAGCCGCTAGTGAATCAATTGAAGTCAATGTATTACCAGTGCCAGAAACCTTTACAGGTGCTGCTTGGTTGCCGGCTGAAGAGATTAAAATGCAAGATAGTTGGACTACGAATCCCCCTAATTTAACAATGGGTGAACCTGTTACTCGAACGATCATCATGCAAGTTAAAGGATTAGCGAGTTCACAAATTCCAGAAATTATTATTCCCAAACCTGCGGGGATGAAGGTATATCCTGAGTTATCAAAAAGTGAAACACCCAATGATGGTAATACCATATATGGTATCCAGCGCGTTGATATCAGTTACATTCCGAATAAGGCTGGCTCTGTTGTGATCCCTGAAATTAATATTGATTGGTGGGATGTCAATAATAAGCAACAACAAACCTATACTTTGCCAGAATGGAATCTAAATGTTGCAGCAGCTGCGGGATCGAGCACAACTGATAACACTGTAACTGAAACTGAGGTTATGAAGGATATTAACCCTGAGGCTGAATCTGAACCAGCCACTGTAGATCATTTAACACTGTTGCCTAGTTATTGGCGATGGGAAATTATATTGCTCATGTCTATAGCAATAGCGATTGTGCTGTGGTTATTTTTTTATATAAGAAAACGTTTACTACTCTCGCCTAAAAGCAAGTTGAAACATATCAAGCGAAAAGAACTGATTGATGGTCGAGCACTTCATGCTTCATTACTTAAAGCTTGTGTGGCGAATGATAATAAAAAGGCCGCAGATTATTTAATTGAACACGCTAAATTTTTGTTTGAAGATTCAAAGTTGCAAAACTTAGGTGCTGTAGCTGCAAAATTAGAACATGGATCGGAAGTGGTAAAAGCTTTAGAAGCGAGTTTGTATTCTGAAAATAACCAAAGTTGGCGAGGTGATGATTTACATCAGTTAGTCAGACAAGGTTTACAAGCAAAAATGATAAAACAAAAAACTTATAAAAACGGATTGGCGCCGCTTTATCCTAACTAAGTATCTTTGTGGGCTCTAAAAAGAATCTCTAAATATTAATCGCTTATTTTGATTCTGAATAATCAGAGAGAAAAATCATTCAAAAAGTGGGGGGGTGTCATTTTTTCGCTTAAAAACAGACGATAACTTAATTAATCGTCTGTTTAGGCAAATAGTGACCAGGCTCGTAGTCAGCAAAAATGTCATCCACCATTGGATGTTCTATTTCCATATCGGTTGAATCTACATAGATGTTTTGCTCTGCGACGTAAGCCATAGATCCTTCTTCATCAACCAACACGTGATACCAAGGCGCAACTTTCGATGGTTGATTAGTGGTGTATTGGTCGTACCAATCGTCTGTACCTTGAAAATCTGCATCAACATCAATTATCACACCACGGAATTTTTGTTCCTTATGCACAATGACGTCGCCAATATTAAAACCTGCATATAAAATAGTCATGTGATGTACCCCTGTGGTGATTGTGATGCTACAAATGCTTTCATTTAACGATTATTATTCTATTTGTTTTATATACGTTATATATAAGTACTAACGTGAGGATTAAAAATTTAGATTCAAGTCATAGAATGTGTATTACTTGCATTTAAATATAAGGTTTAGGCAACTAATTGAAGTTACTTATATTTAAGTGAGTGGCCCTGTGTAACTCTCACGTTCAAATTTTATAGTATCTAAGCGACGCTTGTATAATTCATCTGAGATTTTTTCTTTTTCAAAACCATCTTTAATAATA
>CALFUP010000130.1 GCA_937929875.1 uncultured Cocleimonas sp.
CAATAATGACCTCCATCGGCTTCTTTAAAGGAGCTGCGGCAGCATTTTGCGTCGTAGGAAGGTTAATATTTATTTTTGCATTTTTATCAAAAGTGGTCGTTACCATGAAAAATATTAATAACAAAAACACAACATCGATCAGAGGCGTTAAATTGACATCTACCTCGTCGCTTAAGTTTTTGCGAAAATTCATGCTAATCCACCTGCAGTAGCTTTAGCTTGTTGCATTGGTCTGCGCGTAGGTTGTCCTGAAGCTTCAGTTTGTCGACGTGCTGGAGCTTTAGCCGCTGGCACATTCACTATTTCTAGAATTTTAACCGCTTCTTTTTCCATATCAACCGCATAGTCGTTTATCTTACCGCGAAAATAACGATGAAAAATCAGAGCGGGTACGGCAATTGAAATACCAAAAGCAGTCGTTACCAAGGCTTGAGAGATACCACCAGCAAGATCAGCTGGATTACCAACACCGCCTGCTTGAAGCATTTTATTAAACACAACAATCATGCCCACTACTGTGCCTAATAATCCTAATAAAGGAGCGATTGCAGCTACGGTACCTAGAGTAGTCATATATTTATCCATCTTATGGATAGCATGACGACCCGACTCTTCAATACTTTCTTTCATTAAATGACGAGGTTGGCCCACTGTCTCTAAACCTGCAGCTAATACGCTACCTAATAACGAGCCATCACGAACCTGTTGAATATGAGCAGGAGTCATTTTTCCTGAACGCGCTAGCTTCTGTGCTTTTTCAGCAAGACCTTCGGGCAATACTTTACTTTTCTTTAGATTGATAAATAAAGCCATAATAACGGCGATCGCGACGAGTGAACTCAATACTAGCGGGATCATTAACCATCCACCAGCTTGTACAAATGTATCCATGTTCTAATTTCCCCTATGAAAAAAGTTTTATCATTCTTATTATCTATTGAAGATACTAGGTTTTACCTAAACTCCAGCTTAACAAACACAAAAAATAGCGATTAAAAATGCAGATTGAAATAATTGATAAAAACTAGGATTAAATACTACTAAGCTTTGACACCATAAGTCTCATATAGTGCTACTTTTTTCAAACCAGTCAAATTGTGTCTATCCTACAGACCCAAATGATACAATTATGTAACAAACCTAAAGCAACATATTGATTAGAACTACACTTATTACACAAATATTTTACAGAAAACATTAAGGAAAACTGCATGCAAAATGCGTTAAAAATCACAGGTCTATTTACCTTTCTTGCAGTTGCTTTTTTGAATGCATTTGTTGACCTTGGTCATAAAATCATTATTCAAAATACTATTTTCAAAAACTATGATGGTCCCGAACTGGTGGTTCTCACCTCTATTGTGAATGCGTTAATTTTATTGCCCTTTATTCTGTTATTTACTCCTACAGGTTACATCTCCGATAAATATGCTAAAAACAAAGTCATGCGCGCCAGTGCCTGGGTCGCTTTCTGTATCACTATCTTGATTACTTTTGCTTATTACCAAGGATGGTTCTGGTTTTCATTTGGCATGACTTTTCTACTCGCATTACAAAGTGCATTTTATTCACCGGCAAAATACGGCTACGTAAAAGGACTAGTTGGTGACAGACGCTTAGCGCAAGCCAATGGCTTATTACAAGCGGCAACTACAACGGGTATCTTGCTAGGCACGTTTTTCTTTTCAATATTATTTGAAAAGATGATTGTAGGCTTTGAAATTACTGATAAAAATTCATTGATTGAGCTGATTGCTCCCTTAGGTTGGGCGCTTATTGTTTTGAGCTTTATTGAATTAATATTGGCCTATCGCCTGCCAGAAACAGATAAAGACAATACCAAAATGCGTTTCCAATGGGATGATTATTTCCGTGGCAAAACGCAAGCACGTAATATTCGATTAGTCAGAAAGCATCCTTACATTTGGCTATCAATTTTAGGGCTATCGGTTTTTTGGGCGATTTCCCAAGTGCTACTTGCGACTTATCCTGCCTATGCCAAAGAATTTCTTGGCCTCAATAACACCGCTGTTATTCAAGGCATGATGGCTTTCGCTGGTATTGGAGTGATGATCGGTTCGGTGATTGCTGGTCGAGTGTCGCGTAACCATATCGAAACAGGACTCGTTCCCGTCGGCGCGATAGGTTTAACCATAGCTATCATTTTGCTTCGCGTATTTGATTCTACCTTTATGCAAGCTACCGTATTCTTATTCTTAGGCATCATGGGCGGGTTTATCGTTGTTCCTTTGAATGCGCTACTTCAATATCACGCCAAAAGTGATCAATTAGGCCGTGTGTTAGCCACTAACAATTTGATTCAATTTAGCGTGATGTTAGTCTTTTTAGTCACCACCAGTCTCCTCAGTTATTACAATTTCGGCAGTACAGGCATTCTCTGGGGACTCGCTTTCATTGCTTTCTTCGGCACTATCTACACCATTATCAAAGCGCCTGAATCGCTATTACGCTTTATTATTGCGCGCATATTTGCCGCACGTTATCGCATGAAAGTCTTAGGTTTTGAAAATCTACCACATTCGGGCGGAGTGTTACTGTTGGGTAATCACATCAGTTTCGTTGATTGGGCTCTAGTTCAAATCGCTAGCCCTAGACCGCTTAATTTTGTGATTGAGCGTGGCTATTACGAGCGTTGGTATCTAAAAGGCTTTCTCGATATGTTTGGCGCCATCCCTATTAATAGCGGCGATAGCGAAGGCTCAATTGAACGCATTAATCAATTGCTTAAGGACGGCAAAGCGGTTTGTTTATTCCCTGAAGGCGCTATCAGCAGAACCGGGCAGCTTTCAGAGTTTAAACGAGGTTATCAACGCGCAATAAAAGATACTCGTGCGAAAATAGTGCCGTTCTACTTACATGGTTTATGGGGCAGTCGTTTCTCTCGCTCTAGCGGATTCTTTAAAGACTCGCGGCAGTCAGGTTTCAAGCGCGATATTGTTGTCGCCTTTGGTAAAACCATGCCTGCTGATACTACGCCTGACCAATTAAAGCGCCGTGTGTTCGACTTGTCTTTCACCTCATGGCAGAAGTATTCAAAACAGCTCGACAGCATTCCAGTGTCTTGGTTAAAAACAGCGAAGCGCTTAAGCTTTCAAATGTCAGCTACCGATATTATCGGCGAACCTGTCAGCCATCATAAATTCATTACTGGCGTGTTTGCTTTTTGTGGCTTAATTAAAAAGAAAAGCCCTGAACAAAATATCGGAATTTTAGTACCTGCCAGTGTCGGTGGTGCCATTTGTAATATGGCGGTACTCGCCTTAGGTAAAACGGCGGTGAATCTAAACTTTACTGCTAGCCCTGAGGCGATTCAAGGAGCAGTTAAAAAAGCTGAAATCAAAACCGTCTACACCTCTAAAAAATTCATTAAAAAATTAGAAGAACGCGGCATCAAGATCAAAGAAATACTGCCAGAAACTAAACTCTACTATTTAGAAGACTTCAAAGCCGAGCTACCAAAAATTAAAATGCTGTCCACTTTAATTGCTGTCATGATTCTGCCGACGCGTTTACTCCAAGCCATTTACATTAAACGCACCAAACCAGAAGATACCGCCGCAATACTCTTTTCCAGTGGCAGTGAAGGCACACCAAAAGGTGTTGAGCTCAGCCATTTGAATCTGGCAGCCAATTCACGCCAAGTCGCAGATACGCTAAATACCCGCGAAAATGACACGGTTATGTCCACCCTACCCACTTTTCATGCCTTTGGTTTGTTGGCGACTACTTTAATGCCATTATCAGAAGGTATCCCGATTGTCTGTCACCCTGACCCAACGGATGTTGTTACCATCGCCAAAGGCGTTGCGCGTAATAATGGCACTTTATTATTTGGCACTTCAACGTTCTTGCGTCTGTATACGCTTAACAAAAAAGTCCATCCGCTGATGTTGAGATCATTACGCTTAGTGATTGCTGGTGCGGAACGCTTGAATCCCGATACCCGCACTGCATTTACCCTAAAATTTAACCATCAAATTCTTGAAGGTTATGGCACTACCGAAACCACACCCGTTGCCAGTGTGAATATTCCCGATGAACTCGACACCAGTTATTGGAAACCACAACTAGGTAACAAATTAGGCTCTGTAGGAATGCCACTACCAGGAACCAGCTTTCGCATTGTTGATCCCGATACTTTGGAAGAACTGGCGACAGGTGAAGACGGATTAATTCTAATCGGCGGCCCGCAAGTCATGAAAGGCTATTTGCATGATGCCGACAAAACCAATCAAGTCATTGTCGAAATCGATGACCAACGCTGGTATCGCAGTGGTGACAAAGGCCACTTGGATGATGACGGATTCTTAATTATTGTCGATCGCTATTCACGCTTCGCCAAGCTCGGTGGCGAGATGGTGAGTTTGTCTGCTGTCGAAGAAAAAATTCGTGGAGCCTTAGGTGGTGATCCCGATTTAGATCTTGTTGCCGTTAATCTACCCGATGATAAAAAAGGTGAAAAGGTCATCTTACTCATCGCCAATGAAATGAGCGCTAAAGAGATCAAAAAACAATTAATCGAAGCCGAGATGAATCCTTTAATGATTCCGTCCACTTTTATAAATGTAAACGCAGTGCCAAAACTAGGCAGTGGAAAAACTGACTTTGCGCAATCACGCAAGGTCGCTTTGGGGGAGTTATAATCAACGTTTGAGTAATTAGGTGGATATTAAAAATGACACCCCCCTAGTTTTTGCCTCTTATACTCTACTCGCAGATTAATAACATTCAGCTTGCAACGCCAAAGTTACACAGTAAATAATAACGCTCAACCATTGAAATATACTTTAATATGAAAATATCCATCATCATTTTACTAATCTTAATCGTTGCTTTAATTGCCGTCCTTTTTAGCTTTCAAAAAACAACGAAGACAGCAGTAGCACCACAACTAATCAATGGAATACTCTCAAACTGTCCTGACAAGCCTAATTGCGTTTGTAGTGAATATAAGGATGATTTTAGTCATCACATTGATCCAATTGGAATTACTGAAGACAGCGCAGTAGATAATCTAATCCTATTAAAAAATAGCATTACTGAGATGGGAGGCGAAATTCAAATTGAAAAACCAGATTACCTAGCGGCTACTTTTACCTCATCAGTGTTTAGATTTGTAGATGATTTAGAAATCAGAATAGATTCGGCTGATGGATTTATCCATTTTCGTTCAGCGTCAAGAGTTGGTTACAGCGACTTAGGTGCAAATAAGAAAAGAGTCGAATTACTTAAAGAATCCTTTAAGGCAAAACTATTAAAGGCTAATTAAAAAGTGATTTAACAATTTTTGGAGCTGTTTATCACAATGAAATGACACCACCTACTTTTTGATATTATTTTTAAGAATATCTCTGGTTAAGTCGATATAATTTAAGCGCCTGAAAAATATCTTGCCTGCACATGTGAAATAAAAAAGAAATCCTAACCTAAATTCATTTAACCCTGTTTAGTTAAGTGTTAACAATAGTTTTGTTTCAATATAATTATTATATACGAGGGAAAAATGAACATTTCAAAGTTTTTTTACGCTAATACAAAACAGCTAAAATCCAAATACTTTCAAATAACAAAAAAGAAATTGATTCTATTAGTAGGCATGGGTAGGAGTGGGACTACATGGGCAGGAGATATTATTAATCATGATCATAATTCTAAAATACTATTTGAGCCTTTCTTTCCTGTAAAAGTAAAAGAAGCTGAAGGATTTGAGCAAATTCAATACCTTAATCCTAAAGACAATAATAAGTGGCTTAGAACTAAAGCACTAGAAATTTTATCGGGGAATATAGAACCAAACAGTTGGACTGATAGAGACGTATTTGAAACAAGTAATAATTCAATAATAATCAAAGATATTAGATGTAACTTAATGATTGGATGGTTGCAAAAAATTTCTAAATTTCCTCCTACCGTTTTACTTATAAGACACCCACTTCAAATTGTATCCTCATGGAAAAAATTAGGATGGGGTAATCAACCTTTTGCAGTAAGAAATGGTCTTGAACTTATTACATCACAAAAGTCGTTATTAAAGGACTTTCCTATTATTAATGATATTTTAGATAAAATTGATAAAGATGACTATGTAGAAAATATTGTATTCAGATGGTGTGTTTTTCACCTTGTTCCACTAAAACATTTAAACTCTAGAAAAAGTTATGTTTTATTTTATGAAAATCTAATTAATGACTTCAATAAAGAGGTCGGTTTGCTTTTTCAATATTTAGATAAACCATTAAGCTTAAATAGATTCGAAGAACTATCAATAACACCTTCAAGTACCAATTTTAACAATAGAAACTTTAAAAATAGTAAGTCCTCATTAGTCAATAGTTGGAAAAATGAATATTCAAAAAAACAAATTCAAAGAGCAACTTTTATAATAAACGCATTCGGGCTTGGCTATATATATGACGATCAAGGTAATCCAAAAAACTTGGTTGGATGGAATAAGCATTGATTTCAAATAAATTCAGTGAAATTTTTAACAAGTCGAAGCAATGAGGAGGAAATATCATATAGTCACGTCCAAACTCTCCATAAATAAGTAGTATTACATTTACGAGCCTTTAAACCGCTATTGGACAGTTAGATAGTTAAAAATGACACCCCCCCACTTTTTGATCAATCTCCAAATCCAAGACAATAAAAAAGCCATCCGAAGATAGCTTTTTTATTCAAACACTTAACTAGCTTTAGCTAGGGAATGAGAACGATACCCCTTCTCTCACGCCACTTGAAGGCCAACGCTGTGTAATCGTTTTACGATGTGTGTAAAAACGAACTGAGTCTGGTCCATAAGCATATAGATCACCAAACAGTGAACGCTTCCAACCACCAAAACTATGATATGAAACTGGCACTGGCAACGGTACGTTGATGCCTACCATTCCTACTTGGATATTATCTGAGAAGTAACGTGCTGCTTCACCGTCACGCGTAAAGATACACGTACCGTTACCGTATTCGTGATCATTGATCATTTGCATTGCTTCATCCATCGTATCGACACGAACGACTTGCAATACTGGGCCAAAGATTTCGTTTACATAACTATCCATTTTGGTTGTTACATTATCGATTAATGTGGCGCCGACGAAGAAGCCATTTTCGTATCCTTCAACTTTCGGAGCACGTCCATCAACCACGACTGTAGCGCCGTCTTTTTCCGCGCTGTCGATAAAGCCTACGACTTTATTCTGGCTTTCTTTGGTGATGACTGGACCAAAGTCGTTATCTTTATTGCGCGCTTCACCGACATTGAGTGATTGCATTGCTGCTGTCATTTTTTCAACGAGCAAATCTGCTGCTGCATCACCAACGGCAACCGCGACTGACAACGCCATACAACGCTCGCCAGATGAGCCAAACGCTGCACCTAGTAGTTGATTTACTGCGTTATCCATATCTGCATCTGGCATGACGATGGCGTGGTTTTTAGCGCCGCCAAGTGCCTGACAACGCTTGCCATTGTCTGTCGCAGTTTTGTAGATATATTCTGCAATGTTAGTCGAGCCAACAAAACTAATACCCATCACACGAGGATCAGTTAATAAAGTATCAACCGCTTCTTTGTCACC
>CALFUP010000131.1 GCA_937929875.1 uncultured Cocleimonas sp.
ACTTTACGGTATCTTAATTGTTGATTACTACCTATTACGCAAACAAGAATTAAACCGTGATGATTTATACAATAAGGAAGGCGGCGAATACCGTTACGGTAACGGTTGGAATGAAAATGCTCTAGTGGCCTTTGCCATTGCAGCAATTTTCTCTGTTGCTACAGTGTGGGTTCCTTTCCTTAGCGATCTATCTGGTTATGCTTGGGTTATTGGCGCGATCTTAGGTGGCGTGATCTACAACGTTAAATCAAAGTAAGTTTTAAGTTTCAGATACAATAAAAGAGCGGCTTTTAGCCGCTTTTTTATTTGGGGTATTTAAGAGCATACCCCCCTACTTTATTGGTATATAGGATTAATTCTTACGATTGATATTACTACCTAGAGTGAAGCAATACCTTCATCAGTCTAAGTGCTTATTCTTTGCAACATCATAATCTTTCCAATCATCAAACCCAAAAGGTGTTTTAGCGACATCATTTGATCGCCGCTTTAAGGGCTGTAGCTCTATGCTGAGGTCTGATGAATGCTTTACGAAATGGACTAATTTACCATTCTCCATTTGCCCCTTAAAGTAGATCATTGATTGGTTTTGATGAGCAATATGGTCGATATAGAAAGTGATTGATTTGCCTAGGTGACTGATTTTCAAACCCACTTCTTGGTTATTATCCAATGTTTTATGCAGGTCATTAATCCAGATTACAATATCTGTGTTACTTATATTTTGGACAGATTGAGGAGTGATAATCATCTGGCAATTAGCGATTGCCGTTGCATGATTCATTTGATTGGAATTAAAAAGGTCTTTTCTTGTGAAATCATTACATGTAGCTTCCATACCATATCCTTACTTTTTTATTTCTCTTATTTATTAGTACTATAATGTCTTCCTAAGTTCATAACTTTACTAAGAATAATAAAATGTAAAGAAAATTCTATCTCTATGGTTTGCTCATAAGGCAACTTAACTTTAATTTCTGATGAATATTAAATAACCCCCTTTATTCTTTATAATCAGGCTCTTCAATATCTAAAATTCCCTTGAGTTGCTCAAAATGAGCATCAGCAGCACCGGCATAGTCATCCCAACTTTCAGCTGTATCACGTGCTAATTCGTGTGATAACACATTTAAGGGCTTGCCAGTTGAATAAGCTAAAATCATTGTTTTACAGGCTTTTTCTAGATAATAGAGGCTCTCAAATGCTTCTGCTACTGTCTCTCCTAAAACGGTAATACCATGATTTCCCATCATTAAAGCTTTTTGCCCTTTGAAGGTAGCGCCAATGCGTTCGCCTTCTTCATCAGTATCTGCAATACCTCCAAAGTCGGTATCATAAGCAATGCGTTCATAAAAACGCGCAGTATTATTATCTAAGGGTAATATTCGAGGGTCTTTCAATGTTGATAAAGCCGTTGCGTAACTTGAATGTACATGCAAAATCACTCTCGCTTCGGGAGTACTTTTATGAACATTACCGTGAATACTCCATGCCGAGAGATCTGGTGCTTCATTCCCATACTTGACACTGTCATCTTCACTGTCGAGCAACTGCAAGTTACTTGCGCGAACATGCTTAAAATGCATCCACTTACGATTCATTAAAAACCGCTTCCCATCTTCTGAAACAGCCGCACTCAGATGATTTGCTACAGATTCATGCATGTCCATTCGATAGATCCAACGAAAAGCTGCAGCAAGATCTATACGTAACTGTTGTTCTGTTTGCATATTATTACTCAGCTTTAGGCTTAATCTTTAGAATGTCTAGCACGTAAAACACGGTATTTACTTCGTAATTCTCCACGATCAACGTAGCAACCGCGTAAATATCGGTCACCACTGCCTTCTTCGTATGAAGCACGACCATGTGCAATTCGATGATTATCAAATACAATGCATTCGCCAGCGTTCAACCTAAATTTCATTAGATATTTGGGATCTTGCATCATGCGTCCAAATTGACGAAATGCAGGGTAAAGTGTATCCATCAATTTTTGATCAAAATCAAAAATATCTGACAAATGTTGACTGAAATTCACACCACTCACCTCACCATTATTTGGATCTAATTCAATAATGCGCTGTCGAGAACGCACATCATGATCTTTGGTGGTATACCGAAATGGAACAGTCAGCTCAGTTAAAAGTTTGAAGTAATCAGGAAAACTTGATTTTAATTTGTTAGCAACAGCCATCGCATCTACAAATAAACTATCTCCCCCTACGGCATCATTCATTCGGCAATGTAAAAACTGAATACCTGGTGGTAATTCTTCAGGTGGTAAATCTGTATGTAATTCTAACGCTTTAGTGGTGTAAGCAAGATTTTCAGGGTCAGCTTTTGAGAATACATCAAACTCATAACCAGAAAAAGAGGCTCGTACAGTCCCGATTAGACCGCATAGGCTCTTAAGTCCTTCATTAGAATCTGGCATATTACTAACAATTGATACACCGTCATCAAGTAAAGACTCCGTCCAGTCAGCTACTCTAGCTGGATTTTCAACTAAGTCAGCGTAATCGAAGCGAGCCATTTTATCATAGTGATCACTATACCAAGGCACACGATTTCGAATCGCTATATCACCGTGCTTTTCACCACATGCCCAACGTCGTAACCAATCTAAAGAATATTGACTTTGATGACCATCGTGCCACTCAACTTGCAAGTCACCTGCTAATATTTCAGCATGCTTAACGGATAAATCTTCAGGTTCTTCCAAAATATCAAAGATACGCTCTTGGGTAATAGGATCCCACGATGAAGCGCAGTTGTCTCGTAACCAGAAATAGTTAAAGTAAGCTGTTTGTTGTGGTAACTCCACTTCCAAACCTGTTTTTAATAAATTGATATTAGCCATCATTCAGCTCTTTTATTACATAACGATGATTATATAATAAAAGTGTTAGACTAAGTCAATGCCAAAGATAGTAAATCATGACCAAAGACGAAAAAAAATTGCCTTAGCAGCAATTGAAGTTATAGCAAAAAAAGGGTTAGAATCAACGAAATTAACCGATATAGGTCGCCTTGCAGGGGTTACCACAGGCGCTATCACTCACTATTTCAATGACAAAGATGCCGTTTTAATGGCTGCACTTGAAGCTGCCTACGACATTATGTTCGAACGCATGAACTTAGTAACAAAGGAATCAGAATATTCTTTGTTTGAGGTTTTATCTAAAGCCTTACCCACATCCCCAAAATCACATCAAACAATGTCAGTATGGTTAGCGTTTTGGAGTCGATCAATTCCCGAACCCAAAGTAGCCCATCAGCAAATAGCCTTTCACGATCGTTGGCATACATTTGTTACTCAGCAACTCATTCATCACTTCACAATCAACAATGAATCTATCCCTGAGAATATCGACGATTTAAGCGAAGGTTTAACCGCCCAAATTAATGGTTTAATTATTCGCGGACTTGTCGATTCATCTGATTGGCCTAAAACAAGACAGCACAAAATGTTAAAGGCCTATTTAAACACCTTAAAACTAACAACTTAACATGAGATATTGGAAAGAAGAGTGCAATGTAAAGTAAAAACCCCTCTCACTAGTTTCCAATTCATACGCTTATATAACTAATACATAAATCGCTTTACGAATTGAATCATCTATTCCCAAGCTGATATTATCAAGTCAATCATGAGCTCTTATAAAGACCCATTGTTACAATCTTTTCAGCTTCGTCATCTAAGCTTACGCAATCGTATTGTCAGTACCTCGCACGCACCAGCTTATGCTGATCAAGGGCATCCACGCGATCAATATCGTTTGTATCATGAAGAGAAAGCCAAGGGCGGTGTGGCGCTAACAATGATTGGCGGCTCGACTAATATATCTCCTGACAGTCCTTCTGTCTTTGGACAACTCTACGCGGGTGATGACAGTATCATTCCGTGGTTTGAGGAACTCACCTCTGGCGTGAAGCAACATGGCGCAGCGATTATGTGCCAGATAACGCATATGGGTAGAAGAACCTCAAGTGATGATGGGCATTGGCTTCCTGTTATTGGTCCTTCTGAAACTCGCGAACGCGCACATCGCTCTTACCCTAAATCCATGGAAGATTACGATATCCGTCGTGTGATTAAACACTTTGCGGATGCGGCTTTGCGCTGCAAACAAGGTGGCTTTGATGGCATCGAGTTATTATCGCATTCGCATTTATTAGGTCAATTTTTATCACCATTGGTAAACAAGCGTAGTGATGATTATGGCGGTAGCCTTAGCAACCGTCTTCGCTTTACTTTACAAGTATTAGAAGCCGTGCGAGATCAAGTTGGCGATGAATTTATTATCGGTTTGCGTATCACTGGCGATGAATTAAACGAAGGTGGGCTTGAAGCAGACGAGTGTATCGAAATTGCCAAACTCCTCGAAGCATCGGGCATGGTGGACTTCCTAAATATACTCGCGGGCGCACCGTATGATGATTTAGGCTTAGCTGGCTGGGTTCCGCCGATGGGAATGCCATCCGCCGCGCATTTACATATCGCCGCTGACATTCGTAAGGCTGTAAATCTACCAATCATGCACGCAGGTGGCATCGCTGATATCGCCACCGCACGCCATGCGATTAAAGATGATTTAGTCGATTTAGTTGGCATGACGCGCGCACACATTGCTGATCCTTATCTAGTGACGAAAATTCAAACTAAACAAGAAGAAGACATTCGCCCCTGCGTCGGCATGGGTTATTGCGTGGATAGAGTTAATCAAGGAAGAGAAGCCCTTTGCGGACACAACGCGGCAACCGGTCGAGAACAAACACTCTCGCATGTGATTAAGGCAGATAACATTGATAGAAAAAGAGCCATCAGCGGAAAAATAGTCGTTGTCGGCGCAGGTCCTGCGGGTTTAGAAGCTGCCAGAGTCTTTTCGCTACGCGGATTCGAAGTCGTACTTCTCGAAGCATCCAACAAACTCGGCGGACAACTCATCTTAGCCTCCCAAGGCACGACAAGACAACAACTCTGGGGCGTAGCCGATTGGTTAATCGAACAAGTCAGCCAGCAAAACGTAATCATTAAAACAAATATTTACGCCGAAGCTGCCGACATACTCGCTGAAAAACCTGACCTCGTCGTTATCGCTACAGGCGGAATGCCCGAAGCTTTAGACATAGTTGGTGCGGAATATGCCCAAAGCAGTTGGGACGTTTTATACGGTGAAGCGCTAAGGGGAGAAGTATTAGTATTCGATGACCGCGGTGATCAACAAGCTGGAGTGGTTGCGAATGTCATCGCCAACTCAGGTGCAAATGTACACTTCATCACACCAGACAGAGCAACCCTGCACGAGCTTGGTCCGACCAATTCATCCGTCGTCCATCGTGATCTATATAAAGCAGGTGTTACATTCCAAACTGATCTCGATATTGTGAAGATTGAAACCGACGGCGACCGACTAAACGTCACCTTAGAAAACATCCTCACTCGACAAACACATATAAAAACAGTCGATCACGTCGTGGTAGAAAACGGCACCAAAGCGAATACAGACGTATACGAAGAATTGAAATCACAATCTCGTAACAACGGCGAGATTGATATCAACGCTCTTGCTGATGGCGAATTAAAACTACCAAGAAATAACCCCGAAGGGGCATTTGATTTGGTACGTGTTGGGGATGCAGTGTCCTCAAGGAATATTCATGCGGCGGTTTCTGATGCGTTGCGGATTTGTTCTAAATACTCTGTTTTAATAAAATAAAATGACACCCCCCCACTTTTTGATCACTTTTGACTTCGCTACTACCTCTCAGAACTGATACTTTCTTCGATAATCTCTGCATACTTTTTAACCCTTAGTGAATCTAAAGAAGCAATATTCCTACGTTGAATCAACGAAAAAAATGATAATTTTTTATCATTCTTAATTCTTCTTGCCTGAATTATACTGCTCATTCCATCCATCTCTTTTAGGTAAAAACGTGTGTGAATTACTAGGTATGTCTACAGATGCTCCTACGGACATCTGTTTCAGTTTTGCAGGTCTTATGCAACGTGGTGGTGCGACTGGCCCTCATGCTGATGGTTGGGGAATTGTATTTTATGAGGGCAAAGGTGTTCGTTCCTTTCATGATCCTGAACCCAGTTCCAACTCTCAAGTAGCCAAGTTAATCCGTGAATACCCGATTCGAGCCAAGATGGTTATCGGTCATATTCGGCAAGCCAATTCAGGTCGTGTTTGCCTTGAAAATACTCATCCTTTTGTGCGCGAATTATGGGGACATAATTGGGTATTTGCGCATAATGGACAATTGGAGGGAATCAAAAAATATCCGCTAGGTAAATATACTCCGATAGGTACTACGGATTCGGAGTATGCTTTTTGCTGGTTGATGCACAAGATTGATAGCAGTTTTGATGGCCCGCCTAAAAACCCAAAAAAGCTCTATGTCAAACTCAAGGAATGGTGTGATGAGCTGAATCAGATGGGGGTATTCAATATGTTGTTTAGCAACTCATTTTGCACCTTTGCCTATTGTAGTACCAAGCTTTGTTGGCTGACACGCCGCCCACCGTTTAGTACAGCCACGCTGAATGATGTTGATGTCAGCGTTGATTTTAAACTTAAAGATACACAGGTAACAAACGGCACGATCATTGCGACTGAAGCATTGACTGACGATGAAGAATGGACGCAAATGAAGGTGGAGGAGTTTTTAGTGTTTAAAGAAGGTGAGATCGTTTTTAAGCAAGAGTAAAAACAGATACTCACTTCATTTTTTACATGCTTAAGTTTTTTACATGTTTTAGGTTTATACAATGCTCTTTTGGCTTTTTATCGTTTTAACCATGCTCTCTTTAGTCTTCATGATCTGGGGATTCATCGCTTCAAGAAAGATTGCAGTGGTCGACTCGTCTAGCGAAGGATTCGCAGATAAGGCGAGTGTCATAGTGGATAAAACGACTATTGATAAAGACCTTAGTGATGGACAAATAGGCATTAAAAGAGAATTCAAATACGGTTATGGCGCTAAGGCATCTGGTTCCGTATTCTATTCAACAGAAGCAATGGCCAAAGCATGGCGTTCGGGTGACAAAAATCTCAAGTTTTCAGTTGCCGCTATTATTGCAGGATTAATTGGGATCTTTTTATTTTTGGGTTTGGCGATTATTTCTAATGGAGGCAATCAAGTCTTTGTCGGCATTGGAGTCATCGTCTTTGGCTTGCTGGGCTTAAGAGGCTTTTTAGGGAATTTTTATAAGGCAGTTAAGTTAAGTTAAAAAATTCTGTCGAATTCCTGTACTAAGCAAGGTTAAAGTATGTCGAATATCTGCACAAAACGAAGATGAAAATGACGGTTCTGTTGAGCATGTCGAACACACACCCCCTACTTTTTGAAGACTATTTACTTAAGGAATAAATGCGTACTAGCGATACAAAACCGAAGCTTAGAGACCGTGGTATTCCGCGTACATTGACAGTTAAATCAGTCGCTAATATCACGCCTAATATGCGCCGAGTTACGTTGCAAAGTGATCCCTCTGATAATTTTCCGCCTGATTCAGAAGGTGCGTTTATGAAGCTTCTGTTTAAACAAAAAGACAACGCCAAAGCAACGATGCGAACCTACACATTATCTCAACAGCGATCTGCATTGAATGAGGTTGATATCGATTTCATGATTCACACAGGCGACGATGGCATCACTCACGGTGTTGCCGCCCCTTGGTCATTAACGGCAGAAGCAGGCGATGCTATCTCCTTATTTGGGCCCGGTCCCGCTAAATATATCAATCCAGATGCAGACTATTTTTTACTGGCAGCAGATATGACAGCATTGCCTGCCTTATCTGCAAATCTTAAATTATTATCAGATGATGCAAAGGGAAAAGCCTTCATCGAAGTACTGAGTGGTTCAGATAAACAAGATTTACCAAAACCTGAGAATGTTGAATTGATTTGGGTGATAAATGATGAACCTGGTTCTGATGCATCGCCTTTGTTTCATGCAATCAAAGATTCTGATTGGCGCTCTGATTCCCAAGATGGAAAACGATCAGTTTGGTCAGCTTGTGAATTCAAAACCATGAGAAAAATTAGACACTATTTGAAAGTCGATTGTGAAATCGAACGATCTCACCTGTATATTTCTAGTTATTGGAAGAAAGGTAATACAGAAGAAGAACATAAGGCGGTTAGATTGAAAGATAAGGAAGAAGCCAAAATCTAATCACCCCTATATTTTGAACTTCACATCATCTAGAACTGAACATCATCTAAAACGTAATTTCGCCATTATCTCTAAGTACTGATATTGCTAAGCAAATCCCTGCATAGTTTCTACGATTTTGGTGAGCTTCTGGTTAGTCCTTAAAAACAACACCCCCCTACTTTTTGATGGTTTTATTCTTCAAGGTAATTTAGAAAAGTAAGCGATCTTTTCATGAAGTATCCCTTGTTCGCTGGCTTTAATAACTGCGCTTCCTTGTAAATCAGTGCCATTGGCTTGCCACCAACACCATATGGTAGAAATGTCGTTTTCATGCTGAATGACTTTATCGCTATATAATAAGAAAGGTTTAGCATTTTTATCAGCTCCTTCATCTATCGCCAGACGTTTAAAATCGTTGACGAATTCAACAAAGTCTTGCCGCTGTATAGTGCCACTGTCGGGGTCGTCGTAAGTGAAGTCATCTGCTGTTACGCTAAGACTTAGCTCACCATCACCCAGCTCCCAACCTTTTAAATATGTATCTATTATTTTTGAAATCATGACGTTCCCTTATAGCCCTTATCGCTTGGTAAGGGCTATTTTTATGTTTGTTATTTTTAATTTTTTTATGAAGGCGAAGGCATATCTTCAGCATCTATCCCAGGCACAAAAGTGATTCCCGCTAGTTGCTTCCAATTCACAGGGTATGCAGCATAGAAAATGACGCATTTATCGTCGCATTCGTATTTAACAAAATTATCTTTTGGGATGTACATCATATCGCCTGGATTGAGTACATAATCTACCTCTTCAACCACCAACCTAAAGGTGCCTTCAAGGCAGTAAATCATTTCATCACAGGTTAGGTCCCAAGGCACTGAAATCTTATTTAAGGCATTTATTCCGCCTGCCATGCTGGTACTGTTTTCTACGGTTACAAAAGGTTTAATAAACGTGCCATTTTCTGGAAGGTTGTCGATTCGCTCTTGAATATCTGCAATTCGAAATACGCTAGGTGCTGTCATTTTATGTCCTCATTTGTTGTCGTTTTTGAATGTGTCGTAATTTGTTATGATCATCGAAATTAGCTTTTAAATATAAATATTTCTAATTGAATCAATCGAGTAACTCTGCAATCGAGTGATCTAAAAACTGTTCGAATTTTGGCTCGTTGCCTGGTGATGCAACGCAATGCCCCCAAGGTGAACTAAAGATTCTTAATTCACCGTCTTTAATATGCTCTACTTCAATTTCGTTATCTTCCACACGAAAGTAAAGATCATCATCACACACGATCACAATCGTTTTGGCTTGTATCGCGTTTAAAGCAGCTTTGAAATCCCCGTTATACGGTTGTTGTTGGCTAATATCACACTTCTGCCAAGTCCAAATTTTACATAGTAGGTCGTTTGCATCCCATTCGAGATGATCTTGTTCCCAGTCTTGCAATAGCTCCTCTGCACTATCAAAACCTTTCAATTTGTACATTTGCTTGCGATAAAACGTTTGCGAAAAAGCCCAACCTGCGTAAATTCTACCAAAGGCTTTTAAACCTTTAATCGGTGGCGTTGTGTAATTACCCT
>CALFUP010000132.1 GCA_937929875.1 uncultured Cocleimonas sp.
AAAAACCCCAAAAATAGATCCGTTTATATCGCTTAGGGAGTGTAGTAATTAGCACAATAAAAGCTAAGCTAGTCAATTATTGCCCGTCCAAAAAAAACACTCTAGAATTAAAAGGAAAAATCATGTCAGAAGCAGCTGAAAAAGTAGAAGTTAAAGAAGGCTATTATGAAAAACTAGGCTCAATTCATTGTGGCGTCATTCGTGGCTACAAAATAAGCTGCGGACCAGAACATTTAAAAGTCCTGAATGATGGCGAATCACATACTTTTGACATGACTGAAATCACCGCAGAACGCCAAGGTGAGCTTGTTAGCTTTAGTAAATAAGCATTTAAAACCAAACACAAAAACTCTATCAAAAAGCCTTTAGAGAGCTTATCTAACTGACACCCCCCTACTTTTTGAACAACTCGTTTGAATAAAGCTTCCCCCTTTTTTAAAGGGGGATTGAGGGGGATTTATTTTCGCTTTCAGTGTTCACATAAAGAGTAAGCAAGCGCGTATAAATCTCCCCTAGCCCCTCTTTGATAAAGAGGGGAATCGAATGGAAATTGCTTAAGAACTCATCCAACGTGAGCATGTTCGATCTGACGTAATTTTCTAATGATATTTCTTAACTGGTCTACGACTTAAATCGGTTATATTGGCACATAGCAGTTCTCTGAACTCTCGTGCCGAGCTACGTTGAAGTATGTCGAAGGGTACGGAGAAAACATATTTATGCTTAAATTATTTTATTTTTCTCAGAATAAAACTCTCAAAAAGTGGGGGGGGTGTCATTTTTTTACTCATAAACACGGTTAGACATAAGGAATTAAAGCCTACAACATTTTCCCCGGATTCATTATTCCATTGGGATCAAACACGACTTTAACTGCTTTCATCGTCGCAATTTCTTCTGGGCTTCTTGAATAGTGCAAGTAATCTCGTTTTAATAAGCCTACGCCGTGTTCGGCACTGATGCTACCTTCGAGTGTTTGCATGATTTCGAATACTTGATGATTAACCACGGAGCATTTTTGGGTGAATTCAGCGGCGTCCATATCGGCGGGTTTGAGTATATTGAGGTGTAGATTTCCGTCTCCAATATGGCCGTACCAGAGCACTTCGAATTCGCTGTAATTATTAGCTACAACTTCATCTACCTTTTTCAGAAATTCGGGTACTTTTGAAATAATCACAGAGAGATCATTTTTGTAGGGGGTGTAAACGGCGATGGTTTCTGATATGTCTTCGCGCAGTTTCCACAATGTTTTGGCTTGTTCGATGCTTTGCGACATGACGCCATCGACTACCCAGTCTTGCTCCATGCAATATTCAAAGGTTTCTAAGGCTTTGGCTTCGCGTTGTTCGTTGTCGTTATCAAACTCTAACAAGGCGTAGAATGGCGCGTCTGTTTCGGTGGGTTTTGCATAGCCTTTGTCGGTGTGCATATAGTGCAAAGTGAGTTCGGAGAAGAATTCAAAGGCGCTTAGGTCTAGCGCATTTTGGAAGGCATCAAACACTTTCATTAAAGCGGGAATATCGCTTATTGCCAATACCATGACGCTGAAATTTTGCGGCGCACGCGCTAGTTTCATGGTGGCTTCGGTAACAAACCCCAGCGTGCCTTCTGCACCGATAAATAATTGCCGAAGGTCGTAACCCGTGGCGTTTTTGACTAGGCCGTGATTGAGCTTGAGAATTTCACCGGCGCCCGTAACCACGGTTAAACCTAGCACCCAGTTTCGGGTTAAGCCATAACCCACCACTTTTATTCCACCCGCATTAGTAGAAATATTCCCACCAATTTGAGTTGAACCTGAAGAGGCAAAATCGACAGGGTAAAATAAGTTATTTTCGGTGGCTAAGTTTTGTAACTGCTGGGTAACTACCCCTGCCTGACATTGCACGGAACGATCGAGCGAATTGAAATCGAGGATTTGGTTCATCTTATCAAACGAAACCACAATCTCTTGATTAGCCGCCACTGCGCCGCCACTTAGCCCTGTGCGCCCACCTGAAGGTACTAGGGCTAATGATTCTTGATTGGCGTATTTGACCAGCGCTTGAACTTGCTCGGTGCTTTTAGGGAAAACAATGGCTAGTGGATTAGGCTGGTGAATTTTAGTCCAGTCTTTGCCGTAGGTTTGCAGTGACTCTGCGTCTGTAAGTACGCAAGCATCGTCAAACAATTTTGTTAAGCTATCGATAGTATCCATGTGTTTAGACCATCTGGGTTATATTTCTGAGGTGTAGTATGGATTGTATAAGTTCGTGCACTAAAAGTGTTAAATTGACTTAAGGAAGTCCTGATTAAGTCGATATAATTTAAGAGCAGAAAAAAGTGTCTGTAACTTTCACGAAGTGAGTCGTAATAGTCATTCTATTGCGGCGATCTTCGGGGAAGTTACAGATGCTTTTAGCGAACTTAAAAATATTAGACTTGATCAGGACTTCCTTAAGAAAGGCTGCTTAAAATTAATAAATAGACAGTTCTGTTAAGCCTGTCGAATTAGGTTCCTGAGCATGTCGAAGGGCTGTACTGAGCTACGTCGAAATGACACCCCCCTACTTTTTAACTGATCTTACATTTTTGTTTTTTAAAAATGTAAGGAGAACTTATGCAAGGCTCAATGTTTTAATTAAAACTTTGCGGTAGTGTGCCGTGCCCTTCGACGAGCTCAGGGAACTGGAATTTGAATCTTGGCTGAGGATACTGAATCCGTTATTTTGGCACATAGTAGTTCCCTGAGCGGGGTCGAAGGGTACGGGACAAGTGTATATATTTTAATGAGTTACCTTGGAACTGAATTACCGTTTTTTCTACAAACTCGCGAAGTTAAATGCAAGCGCTCATTCCCCAAATTGATCCGTGTTTTAACCTTCATTGGACGTTTTCTTCTCAGTTGAAGCTTTATAACTTCTAGATAGTTCAGGCAACTTTCCATATTCATTATTGATCAAAGCTTCTTTCTTTTTACGACTCCAGCCTTGTACTTGTTTTTCTCTGGCACAGGCTTCATCTATTCTTTCGTATTCTTCTAAGCAGACAAGTTCTATTGGTAAGCGTGTGCTGGTGTATTTTGAGCCTTTGCCTGTCTCATGTTGGTAGAGTCGTGATTCTATGTTGCGAACGCTTCCCGTGTAGTAGCTGTTGTCGGCGCATTTTAGGATGTACATGTAGGCTTTTGACATTGTTATTTTACCTCGTTTCCTTTAGTTTTTCGGCGGATATCTGTTTGATGGCTTTGATTATATTTAAAGGTTTAAACTTCGTTGTCCGACCCTTCGACAGGCTCAGGGTACTGTATCTGAAGTGCCCTGAGCCCTCGTGCTGAGCTCCATTGAAGTATGTCGTAGGGTTGATATTCGGAATTTTAACAGAGCTCAATGAAGGCCTGTATTGAGCCCATCGAAATACCTGTATTAAACTAAATCGAAATGCCTGTATTGAGCCCGTCGAAATGCCTGTATTGAGCATAGTCGAAATGACACCCCCCTACTTTTTGATATTATTCTGCGTCTCTAAAACATCAAAATACATTATCAACGCTTCTATAAAGGCTTTTACGCGTCTAGGTAAATATTGGCGGCTTGGGTAGATAATATGCAGATCTGCACTACCTGAGCGCTTTGATTCGGATCGCTTATCTTCGGACTCTCCTTTTATAAAGTCGGGCATATATTCTTCCAAAACCACGACCAGACGATTCGCTTTAATATCTTCGGTGACTTCAAGGTAGGATTTTAAGGCGATGCCGCTTCCTTCTATCGCCCAGCGTCGCACTAAGGCGCCGTCATTACTCGAACGGGCTGCTTTTATTTGAATGCTTTCTAAGCCACTGCCTGAGCTTTGGTCTCCTTTTAAATACCAATGTGTCAATGGCTCGGTGCCTCGAGTCATTGTTAAACAGTCGTGATCATGAAGTTCTTGTGGGTTTTTGGGTGTGCCTTTGCGCTTTAGATATTCGGGTGATGCACATAACACTCGATAGTTTGATGTGATTTTTCTTGCGACTAATGAGCTGTCTGGTAAGTCACCGTATCGAATGGCGCAGTCAAAGCCTTCTTCTGTAATATTTACGATGCCATCTGTTAAGTGTAAATAGGGTCTTATCTCTGGATTGTCTGCTACAAATTTTGAAAGTACGGGCATGATGTGTAATTGCCCCACATCAGACGGAGCTGTGACGCGTAAAGAGCCGCTGAGCAATTCTGTGTTACCGAGTATTTGAGATTCAGCTTCGCTGACATCTGCCAGTATGCACAAACAGGCTTCGTAAAACCGTTGGCCTGTTTCTGTGACTGAAACGTGACGGGTACTTCTGTTTAATAATCGCGTGTTGTAGCGAGCCTCGAGCGCATTGATACGCGCACTCATGCTGGCGGGTGACAGGCCGACTTCTCGTCCCGCTGCGGCTAGTCCACTGTTTTTGACTACGCGGACGAATAAATCCATATCGCCTAGTTTATCCATGTTTTAGCCATTATTTGTTAACCCCAAAGTGCCCATTGATTGTAATCAGTTTTTTACTATTCATTAATACTGAATAGTATTTTCATATATTACATTATTATCAAATAGTAGTGAACTATGTAAAATTCTTTTAAGTTACAAAAAAGATACAAAATAAGTCATTTCAAATACTAAGAGAAAGGAAATCACTATGAATCACGCAATTGAACAACAAGTAGAACAAGGTTTTAAACACGAAATAATCAACGATCTAAATAACAGACATACCACTAAAAAATACGATGCTTCTCGTAAAGTTCCGCAAGCAGATCTTGAGGTGTTGTATGAAGCGATGCGTTTATCGGCATCTTCAATTAATTCTCAGCCTTGGAAATTTATCGTGATTGAAAGCGATGAGGCTAGAAAACGTATGAGTAGCACTTTTGCCAATAAATTTCAGTTTAATGAGCCGCATATCTCAGCTAGCTCGCAGATAATTCTGTTTGCTCACAACCCACAATATACACGAGAGGATTATGCGGAAGTTGTGGATAACGGTATCGAAGATGGACGAACCAAAGCCGCAGATCGTGACAGTGCGTTTGGTGGCTTCGCCTTTGCTGAAATGAATACCGACGAAAATGGCAATAACGGCGCGTGGACTAAAGCTCAGCTTTACATTGCTTTGGGTAATACCTTGCACACCTTGGCGCGTTTGAAGATTGATTCAACACCTATGGAAGGCGTTGACCCAGAGTTGATTAGTGAGGAATTTAAAGCCGAGTTGGATGGTTATCAATGTGATGTTGCATTGGCGATTGGCTATCACCACCCTGTGGATGATTACAATGCGAAGCTGCCAAAATCACGTCGTCGTGCCTCTAGTATTTTTGTGCATATTTAATTAACAACTTTCAGCTAAAACAGTCATTAACAAAGTCATTAGCAAAAAAAGCTAAAGGAAAACATCATGTCATCTACAAATGAATCGAAATCGAAATCAAAAATGCCCTTGCAAGTCTGGATATTAACGCTTTCTGCTTTTGCCATTGGCACCGCAGAGTTTGTTATCGCGGGTATTCTCACGCAAGTGGCTGAAACACTCAATGTTACCGAAGGACAGGCCGGTCACTTAATTACGGCGTATGCACTTAGTATCGTTATCGGCGGCCCTATTCTTACTTTATGGCTTGCCAAATACGATAAACGTAAAGTGCTTATAGGGCTTATGTTTTTGTTTATTATTGGTAATTTAATTGCCGCATTTACTACGGACTATGGTGTTTTGTTAGCCAGTCGCGTCTTGGCTGGTCTTACTCAAGGGCCGTTTTATGGTATTGGAGCAGTTGTTGCTATGCGTTTGGTTACTGAAAAAATGGCGGGTCAGGCGGTTGGGCAAATGTTCGCTGGCTTAACCCTTGCTAATGTTTTAGGTGTGCCAGGCGGCGCTTGGATAGGTAATGCCTTGGGCTGGAATGTGACTTTTATGGCAGTTGCCGCTTTAGGCATTATCGCAACTATTGCTATCGCTTTTGTTATACCTGCACAGCAAGCAGAACCTGCTCGTAGCTTAGCATCGCAAATTGGTGTCTTTCGTGATCGTAATTTATTAGCGAGTTTATTGATTACCGTGCTTGGCTGGGTTGGCTTTATGACTTTTTACGGCTATATCGCACCAATTACAGAACAGGTTGCAGGCTTTAGTCGTGCAGATCTTACCTGGGTGTTAGTGGTAGTAGGACTTGGTTTGGTAATCGGTAATAGTATCGGTGGTAAGTCGGCCGATAAAAACCTAAGTCGTGCCTTGGTATTTTGGCCTATCGCCATGATTGTAGGGTTAATTGTTGTAGGTATTCTTGCCCCTTACAAATGGCCTTTCCTCATCGCTGCTTTTGTCTTTGGGGTCGTATCGTTTGCCAATGTACCACCCATGCAAATGCGCGTAATGAAATACGGCGGTGATGCACCTGAGCTTGCGGCAACTGCTAATATATCAGCGTTTAATATTGCTAACGCTTTAGGTGGCATTATCGGAGCGATGGTAATTGACAGTACACTGGGTGCTGCAATGATTCCTTTTGCAGCGATTGTGATTCCTGTGATTGGTGTTATTTTCATCATTAGCCAAGAACGAAAATCGAATAGTAATATGATAGAGGCTAAAGCATAAATATTAATCATATTAGTAAGCAGACGGAGGTCGCACCATGAAAATTAATCACAATTTAATCCTTACTACTGACTTAGATGCAATGAGTCGTTTTTGGACAGATGCGATTGGATTATCGATCGGTGATCGACCTCCGTTTCCTTTTAAAGGGTTATGGTTTTATAGCGAAGGCAAACCACTTATTCACGTCGCTGAACAAAAACATATCAACTTAGACAATGGAGTAATTTCGCATTTGGCTCTAGAAGGGGCTGATTACAATGATCTTATTTCAAACCTCATAAAGACTAACTATCGATATTCGGAGAAAGATGTACCACTTTCAGGCGAACGCCAAGTGTTTGTGCCAGGCCCTGATGGATTGATAGTAGAGATGTTATTTCCACTGGGTGAGGCGGATGATGAGCTGCATCCTTATTAATTAAATAGAATAGGATAAAAAGGACAGTTCTGTTGAGCTAGTTGAACACACCCCCCTACTTTTTGAATGTTTTATTCGATTAAAGGATTGTCGTAGTATAGATACGAAGATGTCTCACTTGAAGATTTCTCGGTATTTATTGGCTTACTTTTTATCTACTTCAATAATTCGAGTGGCTTGGTTCTTGTTCATATTGACACTTTTACGAATTCCAATATTTCTAAGCATAACCTCTAAACAGATTTTGTCATCGAAAGATCCTTCATCCGCCTCTCTATATTTGGATTTGAGTTGGCTAAACATCTCAAACTCATTGGCGGTTAATTGGTCTTTTTGGCTCTCGCAGGTTTCGAGCAACGCTAAAACCTGAGCGCGATTGGCTAAATCCATCATGTAATATGACCCTTAATCGTATTTGAATTTTCTACTATAATGACTGTAAATATAGCTTATGGAAAACACTATCATGGAATATTTATACGTATTGTTGGCATTTATCTTTGTCACTGTGGTTGCACTGGTTTTAAAATCTAAACGTGATAAAGCCGCTAAACTCATGAAAGAGAATGAACGAGAGTTCGTCATGCAAGAGCAAATAAAGGCTGCCGCTGATATTGAGGCGCGTAAAAAAGCACAAACAGCGGCAACTAAAAACTAGACTTAAGTATCGTTACTCTTATTTATGGACTGTTATTTATTTCAACGTCATAAGTGAGAATACAAGGGCCAATACTCGTTACATTGCCACAACGAAGCGTTACCAAGTTTGATACAAACTCACCCTCGTCATTGCCACTGCTATCGCTTATCGCTTTAAGAACACCTCCGTTTATATTGGGTGATATCACTGTCATATTTCCCAGCCAAGCTATATTACCTCCTGATATTTGCGCATTAAGATTATCTGTAATGACTACTCCCTCAGCGGCAACTGTATTGGCATTTTCTGCTCTTATTGTGTAACGCACTACTGCACCCGGAATTCGCTTTGGATTTGTGGTGTTGTTGATAGGATCTGATAATACGGTTGAGATCTTGCGTAAGCTCATGTCTGGCAAATTGGTACAGGCGCGTACACCTCCATTCCAATTTTTACCGCTGTTTTGATTATTATATATACTGGTAATTTCGCTATCACTGAGTGAACGTCTGAAAATCAATAATTCATCTACCAAACCTTCCCAATCTTGAGCGGATGAGAAACCTCCACCCACATTATCTTGGTCTTGTCCTAGTACTAATGAAACTATATTTAAAGTGGATGAATTATTATTGGCCTGACAGCCTTGTAAACTACTATCTAAGTAAAAGCATGATTGAGCTCCTGTTCGTTTCCAAACCAAATGGTGCCAGGCATTATCATGAATTGAGCCAATGCCCACTGAGCCGAGTGATGAATTTTTTAAGAAACCTCCAAAAGTAGAGGCATTGGGAAACCACATCAATAACTCGTTATTAACTGGTGTCGATAAAGCCCCAGAAAGCAGGCCTTTGCTATTTCCTGAAGTTCCTTTATGCCATACCGATACCGTAAAGTCTCCGGCACCATCTATAGCGCCCGCTCCTAGATTTGCACGATCTGAACTTGTACTGGAGGTGAGGTCTATAGCATTACAAATTTTTCCTGGGACAGGACTAGCGTTGGTTACAAAGCCATGATGCACTCCTTGTTGGTCAATTAATTCGTTTGGGGTTGCGTTCCAGCTTAATTCGTCAAATCGCCAATTTGCATAACTATAGTCAATAGCCGGTGGAGGTGGAGGTGTACTCAAACACGTTCTTACACCACCATTCCATGTATTACCGGCATTTTGATTATTATAAACTGAGAGAATTTCAGCATTGGTGAGCGCACTTCGAAAAATCAGTAACTCATCAACCAAGCTTTCCCAATCTTGACCAATATCAAAACTACCACCGAGGCTATCTTGCTCTTGCCCGAGAATTAATGATTCAATAGCGAGGGTTTTATTTGAGGTAGTGTTGCAACCGCGCTGAACTCCATCAGTAAATATGCAGCTTTGATTACCCGCACGACGCCAAGTTATGTGATGCCAAACATCATCAGAAATTGAAGGGATCGATATTGCAGCTGTGTTAGCACCATTCAAATACAAGGTAAATGCATTACCATTGCTAAACCAGAGTATTAATTCATTCGTTTGTGCTGTACGTGAGCCCGACAAAAAGGAGCGTTCAGCTGTAGAACTCCCTTTGTGCCAAAATGACACAGTTACATCATTGGCACCATTTAAAGCGGCTTCATCGAGGATGGCATAATCATTTGTGGAATTATTGCTAAAGTCTAAAGCACTACATATTTTTCCCGATGCATTACCCGTACTAGGAGTATAAATGGCGGTGCCATCGTTAATTCCAATTGCATCATCCAACGTATAATCGTAGCTTGTTGTGCCTAATTCATCTAGATACCAAGCTGTTTGTGGTGCAGCATTAAGTGAATCTAATGAAAGTAGCAGAGTGATAAATAGAGCGACAAATCTCATTTGTTGTTTTGTATTTTATGGAGAAAACTAAATGTGCTTAGTTGTTGTTGATACTATACGTATGCAATATAAATATAGCCTTAATAGAAAAAGGGTGCGGTAAAGAAAAAATTAGAAGCTTGATTATGAGATTTTAAATACTCTTATCGTCGCTCTATTGAATAGAAAAACTAAGAAGATCTTTTTTAAAATTCTAAAGAGTTTTCAGATAATTAGTAAATTAGGTTAATTTAAGCTTACCCCCTAATCTTGACTGAATTTTAAATATTAGGCTTCCTAACATTAAAAATCTCGTAGATAAAAAAAAAGCCCGTGAACTTTCGCTCACGGGCTTTTTTGTATTATGGCGGAGAGGCAGGGATTCGAACCCTGGGAGGGCTATAAACCCTCGTCGGTTTTCAAAACCGGTGCATTCGACCACTCTGCCACCTCTCCTACGCTTCAGCATTTTAAACCTTGCTTAACGAGGCGCGTAGGATAATAAAAACTGCCTCATGTTTCCAGTAAAATATATAATATTTTTTAATTCTTATTACTTGAATTAAAACGATCTGAAACTATAGTTAAGTTATAGATTGTTTTTTTGTTGTTCATAAACGAATTCTGATCTATATATCAACATCAATATTTTAATTTAGAGGTAAATATAGCAACTTTCAGTCACAAATATTAATACCAATAATGTAACAATATACGGAGAGTCAATAATGATAGATATTCAAGTTCAACATTTTTCCTTAACTGAAGCCATGGAAACCCATATAAAACAAAAACTAGAGCCAATGCATAATCACTTTGGAGATAGAATTCTAAGCACTCACGTGCATTTATCAGATGTTAATGGACCTAAAGGCGGAGAGAACAAGAAATGTTTGATCCATGTTGAATTACAAAAGTTACCTACTGTTGTTGTTGAAGATACACAAGAAAGTCTATACACCTCGATTGACAATTGCTGCCACAGTGCTGAACGTGCTGTTCGTAAAAGTCTTGAGCGGCAGCAAACTTTAGCTAGAAAACAAGTTAGTTCTTAAGCTTTCGTAAAAATAGATAATTAAATTATGTTACAAAAGATCAAACGTTTTTTTGATGATAACGTTCTTACTAACGCGAATTCAAATTCTACTGATAACGAACATGCCGTTCGCTTAGCCATGGCCTCATTGATGATCGAGGTGGCAGAGTCTGATTATCACGATGCGCCTGAAGAACGTGAGTCCGTCTTAAAAATCATCAAAGACTCGTTTGATCTTTCTGATACCGAAACCAATGAAATCGTTGAATTAGCACGCCAGGAGCATGCTGAGTCAATTGATTATTTTCAATTTACCAGCTTAATAAATCAGCATTATTCGGCAGCTGAACGCATTGAACTCATAGAGAAACTTTGGATAATCGCGTTTGCTGATAATGAATTAGATAAACATGAAGAACATGTTATTCGGAGAATCGCCGATTTAATTCATGTTGCGCATAGTGATTTTATGAAAACCAAATTAAAAGTACTCAATGCTGCACAAGCGTAATTAATTTATGATTCTCTCTAAATAAAAGAACTCAGTCCTTTTTTCTACACTACACTGGAATGACTTACTGTTTTTTATATAGGTACATTCCTTGCTGCATTCTTCCGAGTTACTCTATTGAACGCCCAATCAGCAAAGCCAGATAATATTAGCTTAGGTATCTTTATGATGTTGCTGGGTACAGTAAGCGTTAATACGGGTGATTTAATTGCTAAGTCAATTATCCCTCTTGTTTCGGTTTGGCAGCTATTGGTTTTACGTTCTACATTTGGATTAATCTTTCTACTTATCGCCTTATTTTTTTTAAATAAGCTCCCAAACGTTAAAACCATTAATTTGAAAGCCGTATTATTTCGCTCGTCGCTCATGAGTGTTTGTTATCTCTGTTTTTACCTTGCACTTGCAAAAATACCGATAGCTTTGGTTGCTGGTGCATTTTTTTGCGCACCATTCTTTATGGTCATTCTATCTCGAATCATGTTGGGTGAGACTTTTGGACTATGGCGAAGTATTAGTTTAGTGGGTGGTTTCATCGGTGTGATATTGGTTTTACAACCGACCTCCGTCGAATTTGATCCGACAATGATTTTGGCTTTATTAAGTGCTTTTTTATATGCCCTTACTCAAGTAGTCACACGCAAGTATTGTAAGAAAGAAGACCCTGTGGCTTTGTCATGCTGGCTTACGATTACGTTTCTAGCGACAGGACTACTTGGAATTATAGTCTTATGGCTATTCCCATCTGCATTAGGCACAAGCTTTATTGATCGCCCTACTTTGATTCCTGAGTGGTCTCCTTTGTTAGTGATAGCCTTATTAGGAATATTAAGTATTGTTATTCATTACGCACTGTCTGCAGCATATCAAAATGCTCCTTCTAGCCTACTAGGGCCTTTAGAATATATCTATCTGCCCTTAGCCGTCGTCGGTGGATACTTCTTTTATAATGAAATACCCAATATTACGGCCTTACTTGGCATTGCGATAATTATTGCAGCAGGTCTAATAGTGGCTTGGCGAAAAGATGCTTGATAACATTTAGTTCTAAAATGGGCGTGAATTAATAAAACTTATAATGATTGAATTAGAAATCTTTCGAGTCTTTCATTCAATCATTGCTTAATATCCCTATAGAACAACAAAGACACCTTCAATTTTTAAATTATTTTCTGTATTAATAGTCATTTAGAAACCTCCTTGATTAATTAAATCTATTACATTGCTTATTTTTCAGGCAAGCCAGCTAGAAATAATTTGCCAATATGATATTCTTAGCTTTGTGTCATTTTATTTAATCACGTTTTTATCTCTAAAGTGATACCAAGATTTGTCTTTTATAATGGAAATTTAAAAGTCTTAACTTGATTAGTCTGAATTATTTTTTATGTTTATAGAGGTTCCCAGTAATGGCAACAGGTACAGTGAAGTGGTTTAACAGCAGTAAAGGCTTTGGTTTTATTGCTCCGGATGATGGTAGTGACGATGTTTTTGTTCATTTCAATTCTATTCAAATGGACGGATATAAGTCTTTGGATGAAGGACAAAAAGTAAATTTTGAAACAGAAGATGGTGCCAAAGGGCCAGCCGCTGTGAACGTAACTGCTGCTTAAAGCTTCAACTATCAAACACATTAATAAGCCTCGCAATTCTAAGAATTAACGAGGCTTTTTTGTGTTAGCTATTATTTAGCAAAATCTAAGCAAAACTCTGGCAAAATTAGGGTTGATCAATCAATAAAAACGTTACTTATCCCAAGTATCACGTAAGCCAATCGTTCTATTGAACACTAGCCTTTGATTCTCTAGGTCCTGATCATAATCAGAGTCTGCATCAAGGAAATAGTAGCCTTCACGCTCAAACTGGTAAGGTATATCCGTTCTTGGTGATTGCAAACTCACTTCTCCCTTACAGCCTGTTAATACTTCTAAGCTATCTGGGTTCAGTGACTCCATATAATCTTTACCACCCGCATCGGGTGCAATGTCATTAAATAAACGATCATAAAGTCTCACCTCACAATCGACATTCTGTATTGCAGAAACCCAATGAATAACCCCCTTTGGCTTGATGCCGTCCTCAGGGTTATTACCCAATGTGCCTTCTATAATACGAGCTTTGACTTCGATAATTTCACCATTCGAATCTTTGATCGCTTCGTCTGCTTCAATCACATAAGCATTACGTAAGCGCACGCGTTTACCAATCACTAGGCGCTTGAATTTTTTATTGCCTTCTTCTTGGAAGTCTTCTTTATCGATATAAATTTCACGATCAAAGATCAGCGTTCTCGTCCCCATATCTTCACGCTGCGGATGATTGGGAGCGACTAAATACTCAGTACTATTCTCCTCAGGTACATTCCACAACGTCACCTTTAATGGACGTAAAATACACATCGCTCGAGGTGAATTTTCATTCAAGTCTTCGCGTACAGAAAACTCTAACTGACTCATATCAACCACACCATCGACACGAGTAACGCCCGTACTTTCAATAAAGTTACGAATAGATTGAGCCGTATAACCACGACGACGCATGCCAGAAATTGTTGGCATTCGTGGATCATCCCAGCCATTCACTACGTTTTCATCGACTAATTGCTTGAGCTTACGCTTACTCGTGACCAAGTAATTAACATTCAGCCGCGAGAATTCATATTGACGCGGTTTTGAAGGCACAGGAAGGTTGTCAATAAACCAATTGTAGAGTGGTTGATGCTCAGCAAACTCAAGCGTACAAACGGAATGAGTCACGCCTTCAATCGCATCGCCTTGCCCGTGAGCATAATCATATGATGGATAGATATGCCACTTATCACCAGTCTGGTGATGCTCAATATTTTTGATGCGGTAAATAATCGGATCACGCATTTGCATATTGCCGTGCGCCATATCGATTTTAACGCGAAGTGATCTCGCACCATCTTCAAACTCACCATCTCGCATGCGCTCAAATAGATCGAGGTTTTCTTCAACGCTACGCTCACGAAACGGACTGTTTTTCCCAGCTTCGGTTAAATTACCACGATACTCACGGGTTTCTTCTTGAGTTAAATCGCAAACGTAAGCTTTGCCTTCTTTGATTAAATAGACGGCCCAATCATAGAGTTGATCAAAATAACTGGAGCTGAATTTAACTTGATCAGCCCATTCAAAACCCAACCATTTAACATCGTTTTTGATGGATTCAACGTACTCTACATCTTCCTTTTCAGGGTTTGTATCGTCAAAACGTAAGTTACATTGACCGCCGTATTTTTTTGCCAAGCCAAAATTTAAACAAATAGATTTGGCATGTCCGATATGGAGATATCCATTCGGTTCTGGCGGAAAGCGCGTCTGAACTTGCGTTGTTTTTCCCGATGCTATGTCTTCTTCTATAATTTTTTGAATAAAATTTAACGGCTTTTCTGTATCAGTCATTTGTTATTTCTTTACGATAGATTCGTTTTGATTAGTTAAGTGGATTAGAACGCCATGCTTGCATCTTGTCCAGTGGATTTCTACTTAATCAGATATAAAAACCCTTCTGATTAGATTGTAGAATTGACACCCCCCCACTTTTTGAGAGTATTTGTAACAAACAGTCATTATTAAAAGCTGTTTCTGTAGCTTATTAGAGCCTAATTAAGCTCCTTAAATAGCTGAATAAATTGATTTTCATCTTCATTTTTTTTGTGAGGCTAATCGACTCTCAATTTGCTCTAACCTTACTAACATCGCTTCGGTATTTTGGCTTATATTACGTAATTCGGAAATTTCACCTTCATCATTTTCAAGATTGTACGCATTCTGTTCTGATTGCATACGTTCGATCACGATACCTATCATCATGTTCAAAAACACAAATGCATTAAGGAAAATAAAAGACAAATAATACATCCATGACAGCGGATAAACTTCCATAGTTTCATACATCACATCGGTCCAATCCTCAAATGTAACCACTCTAAATAGAGTTAACATTGCTACTGCGATATCCCCCCACAGGGTCTTATTAATACTTTCAAAAAGAAAACTACCCACCGCAGCATAGATATAAAACATGATAAACATTAGCAGTAACACATAACCCATTGGCGGCAATGCTTTGAGCAAAGCTGAGATTAAAATACGTAATTCTGGAATAATTGAAATTAAACGTAAGACTCTGAAAACTCTAATTAATCTGGCAAGTAGCACCATTTCAGAGTCATCAATCGGGATTAGACTAGCCGCCACGATCAAGGTATCGAAAACATTCCAACCTTTCTTGAAAAAACTCCAGCTATGACCTTCTGCAATGAAACGAACGATTATCTCGAACAGAAACAAATACGTTATGGCTAAATCTAGATATTCTAAGATCGCCAAATACGTAGGGTCAATATCATAGGTTTTAGCGCCAATCAGTAAGGCAGATAAAATAATGACTACAATGATAAAGAACTGAAAGATTCTATTTTCATTAATCGAAAAAAGAAGGTTCTTAAGAGCTTTGGCTTGCATGTTTTACTCGAGAGTTTTTTAAGGCGACGAAATTATAAACTAAATAACTAGCTACACAATTTAAACAAAACAAAAACGCAATTATTGACTATCTTATGAATAGAGTTAATTAACAAACACTATGGTGCCATGAAGTTTAGTATTCAACTTTCCGCGTATTATCCCGATAAAAACTACGGCGGTGACCGTATTTATCAAGACATGTTAGAACAAGCTGTTTTAGCTGATCAGCTTGCTTATGATGCGGTTTCGATTACTGAACATCATCTGATCAATATCTTAATGATGCCAGCGCCGCTGATTTTTGCAGTCAAACTCGCGGCTCACACCAAAAATATAAAAATTATGACTTCTATCGTGGTGCTACCCATTCACGATATGCGCACCTACGCTGGTGAAGTAGTGGTTGCAGATATTTTTACCGAAGGCCGTTTGATGCTTGGCGTTGGTCGCGGCGCATACGCCTTTGAAATTGAGCGCATGGGTGTGCCAATGGATTCGACCCAAGCACGTTTTAATGAATCTCTGGATGTTTTACAAGCACTTTTATCCGAAGAAGAAGTATCGTGGGATGGCGATTACTATAAGTTTGAACCCTTAACCATTATGCCGAGACCCTTACGCAAAGGTGGACCGCAAATGATGATGGCAGTGATGAATCCTGAAGGTATTTATCACTGCACGAAACGCGGCTTTCATATTCAAACCACACCCCTAGCGGGTAATCATCAGCTTTTAATCGATCAGGTGAGTGCCTTTAACCGAGCTAAAAATGAAATGGATGAATCAGGAAGGAAATTAAGCCTATCATTATCTCGTGTCGCCCACGTAGCTAAAAACGAAAGAGATAAACAAGAGAAGATTGCTTTTGCCTACGATTATTATTCACGCTTTGATAATGTCTTTACAGGACCAGGTGAAGTCGAAGCGGGAATGATAAAACCTTTGCCGCGAACACAAACTATGGATGAATTAGCCGAAAGCTTATTGATTTGCACCAGTAATGAAATGATCGAAAAATTACAGCCTTATGCAGACCTTGGGATAGATCGGGTGATTCTAAATGTAAATTTTGGGGCATCACAGGCTGACACGCTTGAATCTATTGAGTGTTTTGCCAAAGAAGTTATGCCTCACTTTAATCCATAGGTTTTAAACAGAAAAGCAAATATTAGATAAGGATATACACATGCCAATCATAAGAGTTGAAATGTTTACAGGTCGAAACCGCGATCAAAAAAGAGAATTAGTGAAGGAACTCACAGAAGCCTTCGTCCGCACCTGTGGCGGAAGCCCCGATGCCCTAACCGTTGTAATAAGCGATGTAGAAAAAGAAGATTGGGGCAGTGGTGGCGTATTATGCGCAGATAAATATCCTGATTAGCCTTAGAGATACATTATGAGCGCAGTAAATTGTAGTTACGAAATCACAGGCACTGGCCCTGCCCTCTACATGGTACACGGCATTGGCGCACGCAAATCGGCTTGGAATGCTATCGTAGAGGGATTAAAAGATTCGTTTACCTGTGTGGTTTATGACCTACGTGGTCATGGAGAAAGCCCTATTCCTAAACCGCCTTATACCTTAGGTGAATTAGTTGAGGATTTAGAAGCACTGCGCCAACAATTAGGGCATGAAAAAATCCACGTAATCGGCCACTCCCTCGGTGGCATGATCGGCCCTGCATACGCACACGCTCATCCAGATCGAATCCTTAGTGTTGGCTTACTCAGTACGGCTGCTGGTAGAACGGAAGATGATTCCAGTAAGCTTAAAGCCGTTGGCGAAGCCATGCAAGAAAAAGGCGTGATCCCTGTCTTGAGTACTTTTGTTGAGCGTTGGTATAGCGATGCATTTATCCAAGCTCAACCAGAAAAAATACAGATGCGCTTGAAACAAGTCGAAGATACTCCTACGGACGTTTTCCTAAGTGTTTTTTGGATTTATGCGACCACCGAGATGGCTCCTTGGTTACATAAAATCAAATGCCCCTGTTTAGTACTTACTGGAGAATTAGATGGAGGATGCAACCCTCGTCTCAATCGATTGATTGATTCGCAATTATCTGACTCAGAATTAGTAATATTAGAAGGACTTAAGCATTCCATTTTAATGGAAGCCCCCCAAAGAGTATTGAAACCGTTAAAGCAATTTCTAATTAAACAGCTCTAAAAACCTTCAATAAGTAGGGGGGTGTCATTTTAATGACATCAGGGGCTTAAAACAGACGATTTAAGGCTGCTTTAAACCTTCAGAGTAGTGATGCCACCCATATACGGTAATAAAACCTCAGGAATACGGATACTGCCATCTGATTCTTGATAGTTCTCGACTATCGCCACTAAAGTACGACCAATTGCCAAACCAGAACCATTTAGCGTATGCAGCAATTCTGTTTTATTGGTCTCTGGGTTTCTATAGCGAGCTTGCATTCTGCGTGCTTGGAAGTCCTTCATATTTGAACACGATGAAATCTCGCGGTATGCATTTTGTGCAGGTACCCAAACTTCTAGGTCGTAGGTTTTATTTGCTGAGAAACCAGTATCACCCGCACATAGAACAATTTTTCGATAAGGAAGCTCTAGTTTTTCCAGAATAATTTCAGCGTGACGCGTGAGTTCTTCTAACGCTGCTTCAGAGTCTTCTGGCTTCACAAAATGTAAAAGCTCTACCTTCTCGAACTGATGCTGGCGAATTAAACCACGTGTATCTCTACCGTATGACCCTGCTTCTGATCGAAAGCATGGGGTATGTGCGGTAAATTTCATCGGCAACTGATCAGCATCGACTATTTCATCACGGACTATATTCGTTACAGGGACTTCTGCTGTAGGTATGAGATAAAAATTTTGCTCGCCTTCTAGTTTGAACAGATCTTCTGCAAATTTCGGCAATTGCCCAGTGCCGTATAAGCTATCTTCGTTAACAATGTAAGGCACATATATTTCTTGATAACCATGTTCACCAGAATGCGTATCTAACATGAACTGTATGAGTGCGCGATGCATGCGTGCCATGCCAGCTCGCATCACTACAAAGCGTGAACCTGTTAGCTTTGCGGCCATTTCAAAGTCCATCCAGCCGTTGCTCATGCCTAAATCGACGTGATCTTTAATCTCAAAATCAAAGTTTTTAGGTTCACCCCAAAGACTGACCTCGACGTTGTCGTCTTCGCTTTTTCCATCAGGAACAGAATCATTGAGAATGTTGGGGATCGAAGACAAAATATTATCAATTTCAATTTGTAAATCAGCCAACTCTTGTTCTGCAGCTTTGAGTTTATCCCCCATGTCAGAAACTTCGGCTAATAAAGGTTGAATATCCTCACCATTAGCTTTCGCTTTACCGATGTTTTTTGAACGTGTATTACGTTCGTTTTGTAAATCTTGAGTGGAACTTTGTAGTGTTTTTCGCTTATCTTCAAGCGCTTGAAAAGCAGAGCTATCTAATACAAAGCCACGACGTGCTAATTGTTGAGTGACCGCATCAAGATCATTTCTTAATAATTTAATATCTAACATTTATTAATTCACTGTATTTTATGTTTGCGAGAGAGTCATTTTGACTAAAACATACCTTAAAAGCGAAGTTTATAAGGGTTCTTTGTTTAAGTCGATTAAATTTAAGTGTGTATAAAATGAAAGATACAATCTGTTATTGTATTAACCCCCAAGCCAATCAGGACAGAGCCTTTCCCAAAAGTACTCCCATCCAAACCGCAAACACACTAAATATTACTGAACTCAAGATATACCCGAGTGCTTTAAGTTGCTGACCTTGCTCAAACAAACTCAAGGTTTCTATTGAGAAGCTGGAAAACGTAGTAAATGCACCCAGGAATCCTACTAATATACCTAATTTAAGTAGAGGGTCTAAAGCAAACCGCTCCACTAAAAGAATTGCCAACAACCCCATAGCAAATGAACCGATTATATTTATGCTTAGCGTTCCATAGGGATAGTTGGTCCCAAACTTCTCTGCCACCTTAAGAGTAAGCATATATCGTGCAAGCGCACCAAATGCACCGCCGAACATAATGACTACTATTTGTGATAATGACTGTGACAATTTAGCCTCCCAAAATTCAAGCATAAGTTTAGCCGAAAATACCTTTTTGTTCTTAAGTATTAGAATCAAAGAAATATTCTAATATTTCAACTATACACAGTACTAAATCACGAGAAAGAAATAGCAGAGAGATAACCATAAGGTTAGAATCAAACTATGCCCATAGAAACAAACACACGAAATAGTCTTATTTTCCAGCTTCAAGAAATTCTTCCTGAGCAGTATTTACTGACTGCTGAAGAAGATATGAAGCCTTATGAATGTGATGGCCTTTCTGCTTATCAAAGATTGCCCGTTGCAGTGGTTTTGCCTGAAACTATTGAGCAAGTCCAACAAATCACAAAGATCTGCTCTCAATTAAAAGTACCGATTGTCGCTCGTGGTGCGGGAACAGGATTATCAGGTGGCGCTTTACCTCATGAAGGCGGTATCATTTTAGGCTTATCTCGTTTTAATAAAATTCTAGAAATCGACATTAAAAACCAAATGGCTAGGGTTCAACCCGGCGTTAGAAACCTTGCTATTTCAGAAGCGGCTAGGCCATTGGGGTTTTACTATGCACCAGACCCTTCTTCTCAAATTGCCTGTTCTATTGGCGGTAATGTTGCCGAAAATGCGGGCGGAGTGCATTGTTTAAAATACGGCCTAACCGTACATAATGTTCAGGAAGTAACTATCGTTACTATTGATGGCGAACTGATTAAACTAGGGTCGCAAACTCTAGATACGCCAGGCTATGATTTGCTGGGCCTCATGACGGGATCTGAAGGTATGCTAGGGATTATTGTTGAAATCGTAGTTAAATTATTACCCGTACCCCACTCCGTTAAAGTCTTAATGGCTTCTTTCCAGAAAGTGGAGGATGCAGGTAATGCAGTAGCCAATATTATAGCTGAAGGAATTATCCCAGCTGGGCTCGAAATGATGGATAAACCCGCAATTCATGCTGCGGAAGCTTTCGCCAAAGCGAACTACCCTTTAGACGTTGAAGCCATTTTATTATGCGAGCTAGATGGCAGTGATATTGAACTGGCGGAGCAAATTGAAATCGTTGAGAAAACGCTAACAGCATCTAACGCGGAAGCTATTGTGATTGCCGATTCAGCAACTGATCAAGCTAAACTCTGGGCGGGTAGAAAATCCGCCTTCCCTGCTGTCGGTAGAATATCACCCGATTATTATTGTATGGATGGCACCATTCCTCGTAAACAAATCGCTTATGTACTGAAACGCATCAGTGAACTATCCGAAGCCTGCGGCCTTCGTGTTGCCAATGTATTTCATGCAGGCGATGGCAATTTACATCCCTTGATTTTATACGATGCAAATACACCTGGCGAACTAGAACGTACCGAAAAATTTGGCTCTGATATTTTAAAACTATGCGTTGAAGTAGGTGGAACCATTACAGGAGAACATGGTGTTGGACATGAAAAAATTGACGAAATGTGCGTCCAGTTTTCACCCAATGAACTGACTCAATTTTTTGCGGTTAAAAATGCGTTTGATCCTGATGCTTTACTCAATCCAGGAAAGAATATACCCACCTTACATCGCTGCGCTGAACTTGGTGGAATGCATGTTCACAATGGTGAATTACCGCACCCTGAAATTCCGCGTTTTTAATTAATTACAAACCAGAAATGACACCCCCCTACTTTTTGACTGTTTTTATATCTAAAAAATGAATTAAAACTTGAGTTGAAAGGCTAGGAAAATAACTAAAAACCGCATGATTGAATAAATAATTATCTATGACCCCTATTGAAAACATACCAAATACCGATATCAGCATTCAGTTACAAAACGCTGTAAAAAATGCAATAGATACTAAATCCCCATTGTATATTCATGGCGGTAACAGTAAGTTATTTTTTGGTAACAGTGTCGATGCTACACCCTTAGATATAAGACATCACAGCGGAATTATCAACTATGAACCTACAGAGCTTTGCATTACCGTAAGAGCTGGCACATTATTATCTGATATAGAAAAAGTATTAGATGCCGAAAATCAAATATTGCCTTTTGAACCTCCTCAATATTCCGAGAATGCAACCATTGGTGGCGCACTTGCCGCTGGAATCTCTGGCCCAAGACGGGCTTATACTGGC
>CALFUP010000133.1 GCA_937929875.1 uncultured Cocleimonas sp.
GGAGAGCTTCAAAGATCGATCTCAACATCCCCAAGCGGACGGGAACTGCAAAGCAATACCTCGTTTTTTTCGGGTGGATCTAATGGCTCTTCAAAGTACTCAACCTCTCCCTTCAATAATGAGTGTTTACAGCTATTGCAAATACCCGAGCGACAACTGAATTCTGGTGTTAATCCATTTTTTTCTGCTAATTCAAGCAAGGATTTATTATCTCGAGACCAGTTTCTAGTTAGCCCTGAACGGGAAAAATGAACTACACCACCCACATCTGCGCTATTGGACTGTGAATTCATATGCACTATATTCGCATTATCTTGCTCAGAAATTGCCCACGCATCTGGGTTGGTAATGAATTTTAAATTAGCTATGGACTGCGGTGCTTTGGATCCAGCTGTTGACGATGTAATGGGTTTTTCTGGATCAGAAACTAAAGACTCCAAGGGACTGCCAGTACCAAAAAACTCATAAGCGATAGATTTCTTGGGTACACCTAAATCGACCAACAGTAAATACATCGCTTCCATGAATGGTGTTGGTCCGCACAGATAAACATCACAATCATCTATTGGCAGTAGTGATTTCAACAAAGCCTTATCAATTAAGCCTTCGTCATCAAAAGTCTTTGATTGTTTATCTTTTTCTGTAGGCTGACGGTAAACAACATGACTGCGAATTCGGCCTTGTCCTTTCTCAGCGAGTTCCGAAACTTCTGACTGCATGGCATGTACATCACCATCTTCACACGCATGGAGGTATAAGACATCTCTTGGCGTATTTACTAGATTGTGCAACATAGCCAAAAGTGGTGTTTGACCTACTCCACCGGACAACAATACAACGGGGCGCTTGCGGGTTTCATTTAAAACAAAACTGCCGCGCGGTTCCGCAATCTCAATTGAATCGCCGACTTCAACTTGATCATGTAGCCAGCAAGAACCGACTCCATTTGGTATATCAGTTTGGTTTAACGGCGCAGATTCACGCTTTACCGTAATGCGATAGCAATCCGTTCTGCTGACATCATGAGACAGCGAATATGTTTTAAGAACAGAGCCATCAGCTACGGGCACTTGTAAGGTTAAATATTGCCCTGGGACAGCTGACCACAAAGGATCTTGATCGTCGGGCTTGAAGTAAAAAGACGTAATAACGCTACTTTCTTGAACCTTATCAATGACTTTAAAATGGCGGAAATTAGCACTCATCAATGCGCTTCCTGACTGTTTTCGAGTTCTCTTTCCGCTTCAATTTTCTTTGACAGCTGACGACGAAAACGTAGCTGACCGCTATCAATAGATAGATCAATCGTTGCTGTTTTTTTCTCGGTCAAACCTTGCTGAACAGCGTTAAGAATAACTCTATCTTCTTCAAAGGCATGTTGAACATCTTCACTCATCATTTTTGATAAAGCTTGATCATCAGGACGAATATTACGTAATTGGAACCAGTAATAACGAGTCTGAGTTTCAGTAGTGGGAGTCATAAAGTTATAACTATCCATCACAAATGTTTTTTCATCTAAGGTGCCATCAACACCCCCAGTTCCAGCAGGAGTAAACACAGCTCGAATCAGTGCATGAGCAGGATAGCGCACCTCGTAATGCTGCAGTCGATCACAATTTCCTTCGAACTCGACAATTTTTTTATAGAACGGAGCTGGCTCAGCATCCATCATCCAACGATGAACGATATAACCTTCGTCTGTCTGCGTGACATTAAGGGCTGCGCTTTTAGTAGCAGATTGCGCAAACGAACTTTGATGAACCCAAGCGACATGTGTTGGATCAAGCAAGTTGTCACACATCAATAGATAATTGCAATTTAACTCCATCGCTTTACCCTGATTAACACCCCACTCTGGATTGTTAAAATTAGGAATATCGATAATTGTTGAAGTATCTGCTAACTCAGGGTTACCCATCCAGATCCAGATCAGATCATATTTTTCATGAACCGGATATGCATGAACTTTAGCTTTAGGTGGAATATTTCCATCACCTGGTGCCCAAATACAATTACCCTGACCATTAAAGGTAAGTCCGTGATAACCACATTCGATACCGTCGTTTTTGATACGACCTTTTGACAGCGGTAGTTTTCGATGTGGGCAAGCATCTTCTAATGCAACCACTTCATTATCGCTGCTGCGGTACATGCAGATCTTTTCGCCTAGAACTAGGATTTGCTGTAAATCACGATCAACTTCGCTGCTCCAAGCAGCCACATACCAAGCATTCTTTAAAAACATAAATGAAAACACCCTGTCAGATAATGATTCGTTGGGATGATTAAATCATACTTGTATATACAAGTCTACACATCTATACTCGCGATCATCAACTCTGACAATATGGGTAATTTAAATGAACACTCTACATTTTGCACAAGCACTACTAGCAGATGGATGGGCAGATAATGTACGAGTACGTATCGATACAAACGGAACGATTTCAAATATTGAAACCGATATCGCCGGTGCAAATACGGGATGCTTATTACCCGGCATGGCCAACTTACATTCTCATGCGCATCAGCGTGCAATGGCAGGCCTTGCTGAACGCGCAGGCAGTACCAATGATAGTTTCTGGACATGGC
>CALFUP010000134.1 GCA_937929875.1 uncultured Cocleimonas sp.
GATAGCTTTCTTAAGCGCTGGTCCAACTTCTTCTAGCTTAGTTACCGTGATTGCTTCTGCGCCCATTGCTCTAGCAATTGCAGAGAAATCTTGATCTGTAAGTTCAGCTGCTGTGAAACGACGACCGTAGAAATCAACCTGATTCTTCTTCTCTGCACCCCAATGACGGTTATGGAAAACTACCGCTGTAACGGGAATGTCATGACGAACACACGTCATTGTTTCTTGCATGCTCATTGCCCATGCGCCGTCACCAGCGTATGAGATAGCAGGACGATGTGGAGCTGCTTTCTTAGCACCAATGATCGTTGGAAATGCGTAACCACAGTTACCCCAGCTCATTGCTGCGAAGAATGAACGTGGCTTCTCAAAACGTAAGTAACTGTTAGAAACTGAGTTGATGTTACCGATGTCAGTTGAAACCATGACGTCTTCTGGCATTGCTTCTTCTAATGCACGAAGGACTGTACGAGGTGATGGGTAACCGAATTCTTCGTTTTCTTCAACCATGTCTTGTGAGAATGCATCTTTTTCGTGAACCCACTCAGTAAGCTCTTTTTCCCATGCATCTTTCTCAGCGTTCATGGTAGCAACACGCTCATCTACGTTTGCATCACAAGCTAGCTCACGACCTTCTAGAAGATCAGCTAATGCTTGAGCTGCTTCAGCTGCGTCACCACAGATGCCAACAGAGATATCTTTTACAAGACCTAGCATTTTGTGGTCAGCATCGATCTGGATGATCTTAGCTTCGGTTGGCCAGTAATCCATGCCGTGTTGTGGCAAAGTACCGAATGGACCTAAACGTGAACCTAAAGCGATGACAACATCAGCCTGAGCCATTAACTTCATTGAAGCTTTAGAACCCTGGTATCCAAGAGGACCACACCACAGTGGGTGACTTGCACGGAAAGAGTCATTGTGTAGGTAGGAGTTAACCACCGGCGCTTGTAGACGCTCAGCTAGCTTCTCACATTCTTCAATGCCGTCAGCCATTACCACGCCACCACCAGAAATGATAACAGGGAATTTAGCTTCAGCAATCATGTCAGCAGCAGCTTGTAGGCTCTTTGGTCCACCTGGGCCACGATCTAAACGCTTTGGCGTTGGGATAGTAACGTCGATTTCGCCGTAGAAGTAATCACGAGGAATGTTAAGTTGAGTCGGACCCATCTCAGACATTGCGCGATCGAAACAACGCGCTGTGAATTCAGCCATACGTGCTGGGTGACATACGTGACCCTGGTACTTAGTGAATTCTTCAAACATAGGTAACTGGTTAGCTTCCTGGAAACCACCAAGGCCTTGACCCATAGTGCCTGTTTCAGGAGTAATCATAACTAATGGCGTGTGTGCCCAAAATGCAGCAGCAACCGCTGTAACACAGTTTGAAATACCTGGACCGTTTTGTCCGATACTTACACCGTGCTTACCTGTAGCGCGTGAATAACCGTCTGCCATGTGAGTAGCACCTTGCTCGTGTACTACTGGAATTAATGTAATGCCTGCTGGACCAAAAATGTCCATTGCGTCCATGAACGCTGATCCCATAATACCGAAAATGGTATCGACATCATTTGCGACCATAGTCTCAACAAATGCTTCACTAGGTGTCATTTTCATAGTGTTCTCCTTTTACCTGAGTTTGACTGGATAATAATTTTTTCTGAAGTGAAGAGTAGTAGTCAAATATAATCTAGTCAAACATTATTTTGCATTATTGAGATGTATTCTCTCAATAATGTGTATACTTGTATTAAGTTTACTATTTATATTCTTATATAAGGATGAAATTTTGAGTGCTAAACCGAGCATTACTACCAGTCTAATTACTGATAACGCGAGTGATAACACGACACAATCAACCCTAATCAGAGCGTTCATGCTGTTGGAAATCATCATGAAAGCAGATAAGCCACTAACCAGCGCCTATTTAGCTGAAGATTTAGATTTACCGAAAGCAACGGTTCACCGCATTGCGCAACAATTGGAAGAAGAAGGATTGTTGCAGCGTGAACCGAACGGCAAGCGTTTCGTGGGTGGTTTACGTTTACGTCGATTAGCCACTTCCGTATTAACCAATTCAGTTATGACGGGAAGCCGGCACATGGTTTTGCAAGGTTTGTCACAAGAGATTAATGAGACCTGTAATCTAACGGCATTGGATGGCAATGAGTTACTTTATCTCGATCGAATAGAAAGTAACTGGCCTTATCGAATTCATTTACCCGTCGGCTCCCATCTACCCTTGTATTGCACCGCCGCTGGAAAATTATTATTAGCGAATATGAAACCCGCATGGCGCCAGCGTTACCTAAAAGCAGTTACTTTAGAAAAATATACTAAAAAGACTATTCTGGATAAGGATGTATTAAAAGATCAACTAAAAGAAGTAGTAGATCAAGCAGTGGGTTACGATTCGGGTGAATATATCGACGGCATGATTGCCCTCGCTGTACCGGTAAAAAATGAAATGGATGAGGTACTTTATTCAATAGCTGTGCATGCACCAAGTGCCAGAGTAAGTTTAGATGATTTGAAGTTACACTTACCAGCGATGCAAGCTGCTGCTGTAAAAATTGCTGAGTTAGAGTCTACTGATTTGACTCATATCTAAATACATATCTAGCGATAAGAACATCAAAAAGTAGGGGGGTGTGTTCTATAAGCTAGTCAGGTCTTAATCAGAACATTTTTGAAGTATAACTAGAATATAATAAAAATAATTAAACACAGGATTAATCATGGACTTTTTAACGGGCGCATTTATATTTCTAGCCGCTGGCGTCATCGCTGTTCCAATTGCCAGTAAACTAGGCTTAGGTTCTGTTTTAGGTTATTTAATTGCCGGCGCTCTCATCGGTCCCTCTGTATTAAAACTGGTCACTGACACAGAAAGCATTCTGCATTTTGCTGAATTTGGTGTGGTGATGATGTTGTTTTTAATTGGCATGGAACTGCAACCTCGTGTTTTGTGGCGGATGCGTAATCCCATTATCGGTTTGGGAGGTTTGCAAGTTGGCTTAACCACTCTCGCAATTACCGGTATTGCGATGTTTTTTGGTCTGGCTTGGCAGACTGCATTGGCAATCGGCTTAGTATTATCTCTATCATCTACTGCGATAGCATTACAAATTTTAGCTGAAAAGAAGTTGATGAAAGCAGAAGCGGGGAAGTCTAGTTTCGCGGTGTTATTGTTTCAAGATATTGCAGTTATCCCGATAATCGCGATATTACCATTGTTAGCTATTTTCCCTATTTTTACCAGTGAAGACCTCGATCGCGCTGGTCATAATATGATCTCTCAGTTACCGACATGGCAACAAACACTCATAATTTTCGCTGTTATTGCCTCCATTATCTTTATGGGTCGATATCTGTTGCGTCCGATTTTTCGTTATATAGCAGAAAGTGGCTTGCGCGAAATATTTACAGCGGCTGCTTTGTTACTGGTAATTGGGATTTCATTGTTGATGAATTTAGTAGGGCTATCTCCAGCATTGGGTGCTTTCGTGGCGGGTGTAGTTCTAGCGGATAGCGAATACCGACATGAAATAGAAGCCAATATTCATCCTTTTAAAGCCTTACTTTTGGGCTTGTTTTTTATCTCGGTAGGCGCAGGTATTGATTTTACTTTAATAGCGGAGAAGCCGTTATTGATTTTAAGTATGGTGTTTGGTTTAGTGTTGTTGAAGTTCGTGATTCTATTATTTTTAGCGTATTCATTTCACCTAGTAAAAAGCTCCCGATATTGGTTTTCGTTCGCCCTAGCACAAGGTGGAGAGTTTGGTTTTGTGTTGCTTACATTGAGTTTGAGTACTCAAGTGATTGATAAAGCAACGGTAGATATTTTAACCGCAGTGATTGCCTTATCAATGGTAATGACACCCATTTTAATTCTGTTTAATGAAAAATGGATACAACCTAAATTTAATCAAGTAGATGAAGTGGTTGATGAGGAAGAGATGGATGATCAGGAAAGCGAAGTTATCATCGCAGGCTTCGGTCGTTTTGGACAAGTGGTGGGACGTTTATTAATCGCCAACAATATCTCCGTGACAGTATTGGACCACAACGCTCAACATATAAAACGCGTCAGGGAGTTCGGTTTCAAATTATTTTATGGCGATGGTAGTCGCGCAGAGTTATTAGAAACTGCGGGTGCAAAAGATGCCAAGCTAATGATAATTGCCATTGAAGACAGAGAGAAAACGTTGGAGATTGTGAAATTAGTACAACGTCATTTTCCGCATTTGAAAATTCTGGTACGTGCTTACGACGTTATGCATTTTCATCAACTCAACGCCTTAGGCGTAGATTTTATTGAACGCGAAATGTTCCAAGGATCTATGAATATGGGTAAACACGCTTTAAAAGAATTGGGAATGCCAGATTTTTTAGCAGAGCACAAAGCCAATTTATTCGCCAAACACGATGAAGAGACGATACAGCGTTTAAGTGAGCATCAAGAAGATCGTAAGCGTTATATTTCCGAATCACGATTAGCCCAAGATGAAATGATTGAAATCTTAAAAAGCGAGATTCCTGAAAATGAAACGAATACTGATTCTTCTTTGGATAAAGCTGAGAAAGCCTAATAAATAGGTACCACGTGAAAAAGTGGGGGGGTGTCATTTAGGATTTGCTTAATAAATGCCTTCAGTAAAGCTCAGAAATCTGATTCTATATTTTTCGACCTTCCTCAATACGTGTATTCAACAGAATTGTCATGTTTATAGCTATGATGTGAAAATTCATTAGTCTGAATACAAAAAAACCTATTCAAAAGAATAGGTTTTTTTGTTGCAAAGATGAAAACAATAATGGAGCTAGAAGCTACTATTTAGATAGCCGCTAATGCATCATTAAAAGTTTTACTCGGTCGCATTGCTTCATTTGCTTTTTCATCATCGGGTAAATAATAACCTCCGATTTCAGCATCGTCGCCTTGTACAGAGTTAAGTTCTTCAACAATTTTTTCTTCATTCTCAGTGAGTTGCTTCGCTAAGCTTGAAAATTTCTGTTTTAGTTCTGCATGGTCATTCTGTTCAGCTAGAGTTTGAGCCCAATACATTGCTAAGTAGAAATGACTACCTCGATTGTCCAACATGCCTATTTTGCGTTGTGGAGATTTATTATTGTCCAACAACTTTTCAGTCGCGATATTTAATGCAGCAGCCAACACTTTAGCACCTGAATTATCAGCAGTATCCGCTAAGTGCTCGAACGATTCTGCAAGGGCTAAAAACTCACCTAATGAGTCCCAGCGTAAGTAGTTTTCTTCGTTAAATTGTTGAACATGCTTTGGAGCAGATCCACCCGCGCCAGTTTCAAACATACCACCGCCATTCATTAACGGTACGATAGATAACATTTTTGCACTGGTGCCCAATTCTAAAATAGGGAAGAGGTCAGTGAGGTAATCACGTAATACATTACCCGTAACAGAAATGGTATCTTGGCCACGAATTAAGCGTTCCATAGTGAAGCGAATCGCCACCACAGGGCGCATGATACGAATATCTAAACCTTCAGTATCATGGTCTTGCAAGTATTTTTCTACTTTGTGTATTAACTCTAAATCGTGCGCACGAGCACGGTCTAACCAGAAAATAGTAGGCATGCCAGAAATTCTTGCACGTTTAACCGCAAGCTTTACCCAGTCTTGGATAGGTGCATCTTTGGTTTGACACATTCTCCAAATATCACCTTCTTCGACTTGATGCTCCTGAAGAATGTTATTGTCATCATCTAAAACGCGCATGGTGCCATCAGCTACCATTTCAAACGTTTTATCATGTGAGCCATATTCTTCAGCTTTTTGAGCCATTAGACCAACGTTAGGCACGGTGCCCATTGTTGTAGGATCAAATGCACCATGGGTTTTACAGAAGTTAATCACTTCTTGATAAATAGTCGCGTAAGTACTTTCAGGGATTACTGCTTTTGTATCTTTTAATTTGCCATCAGCGCCCCACATCTTTCCAGAGCTTCGTATCATCGCAGGCATTGAAGCATCGACGATAACATCACTAGGCACTTGTAAATTGGAGATACCACGATCAGAATCAACCATCGCAATTTCAGGGCGATTGATATAACACGCGCGAATATCAGCTTCTATTTCAGCGCGCTTTGATTGTTTAAGTTCTTGAATACAATGATATACATTACCTAATCCATTGTTCGGATTTACGCCAATTTCATCAAAGACTTCTTGCCATTTTTCAAATAATTTATCATAGAAAACAGTGACTGCATGACCAAAAACAATGGGATGTGAAACCTTCATCATGGTGGCTTTAACATGCAATGAGAAGAGTAAGTTAGTCTCTTTACAGTCTTCAATTTGTTCAGCAAAAAACTGGCGCAATGATTTTTTGCTCATAAACATGGCATCGATCACTTCGCCTTTAAGCAATGCTTCAGGCTTCTTTAGCAAAGTTACTTCACCCGTTTCGCCATGAGTGAATTCGATATGGAAGTTACAGGCCTTATCCAAGGTCATTGAGGTTTCGCTTGAATAAAAATCGCCTTCGCGCATATGCGCAACATGAGTGCGCGATGCTTGGCTCCACACGCCCATTGAATGAGGGTTTTTCCGAGCGTAGTTTTTAACCGCTGCTGGTGCGCGACGATCAGAGTTACCTTCACGTAACACTGGGTTAACCGCACTACCTAAGACAACGCCAAAACGTGCACGTAGTTCGTGCTCTTCATCTGTTTCAGGATCATCAGGAAATTCAGGAATCGCATAGCCTTTTTCTTGTAGTTCAGCGATAGCAATCCGTAATTGCGGAATCGATGCACTAATATTGGGCAGTTTGATGATATTAGTATCAGGCAACTGAGTCAGGTCGCGTAATTCTTCTAAAGTATTTTCAACGCGTTGTTCTTCAGTCAAAACTTCAGGGAAGTTAGCAATGATTCTACCCGCTAATGAGATATCTTTTAATTCAACATCGATATCAGCTTGTGCTGCAAAGGCTTGAATTATTGGTAATAACGAGCGAGTCGCGAGTGCTGGGGCTTCGTCAGTTTTAGTGTAGATAATGGTGCTTTTTTTATCTGTCATGGATTCCTTATGGTTATGGGTCGCAACAAATGATGAGGGGTTGCCTCAGCGTAGTTAAAATTCAGAGGGCACATTATAGTTTGCAGGGGGCTAATCACAAATTAATACCGTCAATATAGAGTATTTAATTTAAGGAGACTCTGAGGTCATTCTGAGGCTCCTTAAGATAAACTTATGCATAATTAAGTTTAACTTACTTTTCAAACAGAGGCACTTAGAGTTTAAGCTTGTTGTAAAAATTGATGTTAATACCCAATACCCAATACCCAATACCCAATACCGAAACCTAATAGTTACATCGAAAAAAACAGCATTGATTTACAACTTGCCTAAAAAGAAGCCTAAGCCACATAAATATGAGTAAAAAGTAGGGGGGTGTGTAAAGGATGTGCTTTAATTTGATTTTGAGCACTGCCAATACATTCGTAATGAACAAGACCCAAACCAAACAGCTTCTAATCGTTTCTAATACACCTTCGCCAAATACTCAGGCTTTGGCTGATGCGGCGGCACGTGGTGCATCTCATCCAGATATCAACGGAATTACTGTTAAATTGATGACACCGTTTGAAGCGACTGTAGAAGATGTCATCCACTGCGATGCGATATTACTTGGGACGACCGAAAACTTCGGCTACATGAGTGGCGCGATGAAAGATTTTTTTGATCGTATTTTCTATCCCTGTTTAGAACACACCGAAGCGTTGCCTTATGCGATTTATATTCGTGCCGGTTTGGATGGAACAGGTACTGAAATTGCGATGCAAAAAATAATCTCAGGGTTGAAATGGAAACAAGTCCAAGATCTCCTTCTTTGTCATGGGGATTATAAAGACGAATTTGTGGAACAAGTCGAAGAGTTAGGAATGTCTATGGCAGCTGGTTTGGAGATGGGTATTTTCTAAATTCTAGAATGAGTACGAATACCTTTTTTACGTTAAAAAGTATTCAAAAAGTGGGGGGGTGTCATTTTTATGTTAATAGCTCCCTAGCTTAAACATTATTATCTGTTTCATCCAATGCAGCCAAAAATGTCTCTAAAATATAATCAGCGCGATTCCCTTTACGGATAATCGCTGAGTAGTGGGTGAAGAATTGTCGTCTTTCTGTTTGGATTGCTTTTAAAGTGCCTTGTCGTTCCCAACGTTGCGCAAAGTGCGTGGGTAAAAACCCGATATAACAGCCGGTTAATATTAAAAAGGCAATGCCTTCTCTGTCTGTTGACGTGGCGGCTGGTTTAAGGATTTTTTGTTGTTGTTTAATTTCAGCGACTTGCGGGTAGGCGGGTATCACCGCATCATAATCTTCAATATTAATCTGTTCGATTTGTTTTTTATCCTTATCGAATAAAGGATGTTGATGGCTACAATACAATAAAGATTCTTCTTTATACAAAGGAATATAATGCAAACCAGACAATGTCCGTAAGTCCGGAACCACACCTACTTGTAATTGACCCGCTAATACTGCCGTTTCGATATCTTTTGGCTGACTCATACGGATATTGATAATCACTTCAGGGCCTTGTTGTTTAAGTGCTGATAACGCTTCGGTAATTCTCATTTCAGGATTACTCGCCAAATTATCGGTAATACCAATATTGAGTTCGCCTTTTAACTCTCTATTAATCGCATTCACCTGAGATTTAAACGTCTCTAGACTGGCAAGTAATTGGATTGATGCCTGATAGACTGTTTCACCTTCTTCAGTCACTGAAAAACCCGCGCGACCTCGGTGGCACAAGCGCATATTTAACAGTGTTTCTAACTCAGTAATAGCAAGACTAATCGCAGGTCGACTAATATTTAATTCAACTTCTGCTGCTGCAAATCCACCCGCTTCAATAACGGTTCTGTAAATTCTAATCAAACGAATATGGGTATCACCCACTTTGTGAGGTAGCAGATTTTTTATGGATCTATTATTCGTCATATCATGATTTCGCTTGTTTCATTTAATCTGATTCACTTAGATTATTGTTAACTTAGATATTTTATCTAACTAGATTATCAATAGGTAAGTAAATACTTACACTAAGTTTAATATGTTTGAATTTATTAACCTAATAAAACATTACATAATAGAATGCAGAACACAGAGCTATAGTTCCATCAGTTAATCGATTACATCGAATGTGGTCTTAAATTCCTGTCGATCAAAATTTAAATAGTGTGAGGTCATTATGTTAGATAAAGTAAAACAACAGATGCAAAGCAAAAGCGAAGTACTTGATAGCTGTAATCTAAGCCAAGAACAGTTAGACAGCCACTGGATGCCTTATACGGCGAATAGAGAATTTAAAGAAAATCCTCGCTTAATCGTATCTGCCGAAGGTAACTACTTTACTGACTCTGCAGGACGAAAAATATTTGATAGTTTGTCTGGTTTATGGACCACAGGAGCAGGGCACAGCCGCCCAGAAATTACGGAAGCGGTAAGTAAACAAATCTCTAATCTAGATTACACTCCAGGTTTTCAATTTAGCCATCCAAAGGCTTTTGAATTGGCCCATCGCATCACTGAGTTTATGCCAGAAGGTTTGAACCGCGTGTTATTCTCAACATCGGGTTCAGAAGCGGTAGAAACGTCTTTAAAAGTAGCCCGCGCCTATTGGCGTAAATGTGGTCAATCTAATAAGACTCGCTTTATTGGTCGTGTAAAAGGCTATCACGGCGTTAACTGGGGCGGCATCAGTGTCGGCGGAATCGCTGCGAACAAAGCGATGTTTGGGCAAGCGATTGAAGCGACTCATTTATCTCACACAATGATTCCTGAAAACCAATTTAGCAAAGGCATGCCAGCACAAGGTGCGCATCTGATTAAAGAATTAGAAGAGATGATTGGACTTTACGACGCGTCAAATATTGCCGCAGTCATCGTTGAGCCAATGGCAGGATCAGGTGGAGTTATTCCGCCACCCGTAGGTTATTTAAATAAACTACGTGAAGTGTGTACTAAACATAATATTTTGCTGATATTTGATGAAGTTATTACTGCTTTTGGTCGTGTAGGGTCAAACACAGGCGCGGAAGAATTTGGAGTTACCCCAGACTTAATGTGTATCGCCAAACAAGTCACCAATGGCACGGTTCCGATGGGAGCAATGATAGCCAAACAAGACATTTATGATACGTTTATGGCAGAAGGTGGCGCAGAACATAATATTGAATTGTTGCATGGCAGTACCTATTCAGCGCATCCTGTTGCTTGTGCTGCAGGTATAGCGGCCTTGAATATTCTTGATGATGATCAGCTAGTCGCTCGTTCGGCTGCAATGGCTCCTCATCTTGAGCAAAAAGTGCATGAGTTAAAAGGCACAAAATACGTGACTGACATTCGCAACTACGGTTTAGCCGCAGGTATTACCCTTGAAGCCGATCCACAAGGTGGACCAGCATTAAGACCTTATCAAGTAGCGATGAAATGTTGGGAAAAAGGCTTCTATGTGAGATACGGTGGTGATGTAATTTCACTGGGTCTGCCATTCACGGTAGAAAAAAATGAAATAGATAATGTGGTGAATGCCATTGGAGAGTCTATTAGAGAACTCGCTTAATTATACATATTATTAATTTAAGCTAAAAAATAGGGTGAAAAATTAAACTTTAACTACACTCTAGATACTATAGAACCATACTTCATAAAACTCTTAACACCTTTAAATCGTGTAAGGTGTTAGGGAGTTTTAAAAATTGATAGGATTACAAAATGACAACAATTGGACACTTAATAAACGGCGAGTCTCGCGAAGACAACGGACGTACTCAAGACGTATACAACCCAGCAACTGGCGAAGTTAGCAAGCAAGTTTCATTAGCTTCAAAAGCGACCGTTGAAGAAGCCATTGCCGCTGCCGCTGCCGCTTTTCCTGCGTGGCGTTCGACTCCGGTAGGTAAACGAACTGCGGTCATGTTCAAGTTCAAAGCATTAATCGAACAGAACGCAGACAAGATCATCGAATTAATTGGTGATGAACACGGCAAGATTTGTCATGACGCGGCAGGTGAATTACAACGTGGCATCGAAGTCATCGAATA
>CALFUP010000135.1 GCA_937929875.1 uncultured Cocleimonas sp.
CAGTATGAACAAATCTAGCTGATCTATAAAATCAGAAAATAATAGTAGGAACTAAACAATGCGGAAAATACTAATATTTGGTAACTCAGGCTCAGGAAAATCGACACTCGCGAAAAAGCTTTGCGATGAAAACACACTCACTCATTTAGATCTGGATTTACTCGCATGGAAAGACTCCAATCCACCTGAAAGAAAGCTATTAAAAGAAACTAAAAAGGAGATACTTGAATTCATAGAGTCGAATAATACTTGGGTAATTGAAGGTTGTTATACCGATTTACTGGAACTAGCTTCACCCTACTCCAATGAAGTCATTTTTTTGAACCTACCCGTTGCGGCATGTATTGCCAATGCCAAGAAACGGTCGTGGGAACCGCACAAATACGCATCTAAAGAAGCCCAAGATGCAAATCTAGAAATGCTAATTAGCTGGATTGCTCAATACACAAAACGTGACGACACATTCTCATTAGCATCGCATCAGAAGTTCTACGATGACTATGTCGGTAATAAGCAAATGCTAAGCAGTAATCAATGATGAGCAAAATGTTCATCATCGACAATGTCCAATTAGCTTATTCCAATTAACTTTTTGAGATGACAGTACTGTTGAGCCCCCGTACTGAGCTTTCCCGAAGAATGCCGAAGACTTGTATTGAGCTAAACCGAAATGCCTGTATTGAGCCAAGCCGAAATGACTCGTGCTGAGCTTGCCGAAGTACACCCCCCTACTTTTTTAACACATTTCTAAAGTTACTTTAAATACCAAAACCATCTAAGCTAGGTAAAACTAAAAAGCGCAGAAAAAACCTCTATTTCTTTCAAGATTTGAGAGCTAGTAGCTGTTCTTTTACGATAGTCTTCTTGCTGGTTTCAAGCGCTTTTAGCTAGCGTAAAGTTTCTGGACTTGCACTGATCTCCCTGAAACAATATAGCTAAAACGAACAGTTAAAGATCGGTGAAGATATGACGTTTAAACACACTATCAAAATTGAAGACCATGAAAATATCGAGAACGCATGGACGATACCTAAAGCGTATTACACCTCAGAAAATCTGTTTGAAATAGAGAAAGAAACGTTGTTTGCTAAAACCTGGGTTTGTGTTGCCCACGTTAGTGAAGTGGCGGATAAAAACGCCTATATTACCCGCGAACTGATTGGCGAAAAGCTCATTATGGTAAGGGGCCGCGATAATGTTTTACGTGGCTTTTATAACGTCTGCCCACATCGAGGCCATCAATTACTCAGTGAAGATGCAGGTAAAATCAGAGGTGCGATCACCTGCCCCTATCACGCTTGGGCATTCAAGCTCGATGGTGAATTATCCTTTGCCAATAACGCCGACAATGTTGAGCAATTTGATCCCAGCAGAATGTCGCTTTCCTCATTTCATGTGGCTGAACACGCAGGCTTTGTTTACGTCAATTTAAGCGATGGTGAGCCTGCACAAAGTGTTGAAGAACAATTACCTGAATTAGCAGAACATACACTCTCAGCAATGCCGAATATAGCTGATCTAAAACTCGCTTCGCGCTTTATCAACCATACTAAAAGCAACTGGAAAGCCATCGTAGATAACTATTTAGAATGTTATCACTGCGCGATTAATCATGTGAGTTTCGCCGAATCCGTTAATGTCGACCAATACGAACATCAATTGCATGAAAACTGGAGCGTGCAAATCGGCCAAGCCAAAGCCTCAGCATCGTCTTATCAATTTGATGACTCAATCGAAAACCCTAGCTTTGATGGTTACTGGGTTTGGCCTTGCACCATGTTCAATATGCCCCCTGGGCAAGACTTTATGACCGTCATTTATGAGTTTCCTGTTAGCGCCAATGAAACCATTCAATATTACGATATCTACTTTTTCAACGAAGAATTAACGCAATATCAAAAAGACCTCATCGAATGGTATCGCGACGTCTTCCGCCCCGAAGATCTGCGCTTAGTTGAGAGCGTACAACAAGGTTTGCAATCCCGCGGTTATCGCAACCAAGGACGAATCATGACGGATAGACAACGTAGCGGCATCAGTGAACATGGAGTGGCACATTTTCATAAGATGATGGCGGGGTTTTATTTAGATTAGAACAATAGGCCATTAAAAATCGCGCAAAAAAACGTTGTGCTGTACTCGCAAGCTTGCCTTTTATCGCGGCATTATGTTTAAAAAACTAGGGGTGGGTTTTGGAGATAAAACTATCTCCTAATCAACAGAAAATGAAAAAATCTAATTTATGTATAAAATCTTAAAAGTATTTAATATCTTTGCTCTACTAATATTTTTAGGCGTTATGCTATTGCAAGCATATGTTTTATATTATTATTTTTTTATAGAAACAAGTCATCAAAAGAAATTAGAATCTTTGATTGGCATCAATTTATTTGCAATTCAATCATGCTTTTTTATAGGTATTCCAAGTATTTTTTCAAGCTATGTCACACGAAAAATGACACCTCTTATATCCAGAGTTTTATTCTTTTTAGTGTTCATTCAGGGTGCTATAACATTATGGGCTTATTCATACTAATCAGAGTCACTGCAAGGGAAAAACTACACACCCGCGCTCGCATTTTTCCACTGTGTAAGGCGTTATTTTCTTAAAAAGACACAATTTATCCTTAAAAAGCATTAAAAAGGTGGGGGGTGTCATTATTAATCCCTATTACTTCTTTTTTCTCAAAATCCAGCAAGTTTCAAATCAGCATAGAGATAAATCAGAAACCTTTTAATTTCTACAAGAGATTTATCTAACAACCTGTATTAGATGTTCTATATTTAGAATTATCTAAACAATAATAGGATAGAATTATGCCCGCATTTTTGATTATTCATTCAAAACTCACTAAACCTGAAGTATTTCAAGAGTATGTCGAAGCTGCAG
>CALFUP010000136.1 GCA_937929875.1 uncultured Cocleimonas sp.
GTTAGGTTTGCCATCAATGATGCGTTTACCTAATATCATTGGCGTTGAGCTAAAAGGTAAACGCCAACCGGGAATTACCGCAACCGATATCGTGTTAGCGATTACTGAATTTTTACGAAATGAAAAAGTAGTTTCGTCATATTTAGAGTTCTTCGGTGAAGGAGCTAAAAGTTTAACCATTGGAGATAGAGCGACTATTTCTAATATGACGCCAGAATATGGTGCATCTGCTGGCTTATTTTATATTGATGAACAAACCATCGAGTATTTAAAACTCACTGGTCGTGAACCTGAGCAAGTTGCTTTAGTAGAACAATATGCGAAACAGACTGGCTTATGGGCAGATGATTTAGTGAATGCTGAATACGAACGTGTATTAACGTTTGATCTATCATCAGTTGAACGTAACTTGGCAGGTCCATCTAATCCTCATAGACGTTTAGCTACCGCAGATTTAGCTTCAAGCGGTTTGGCTACAAATTTGGCCTCAGCTCAACAAGAAGAAGCAGATGGAAAAATGCCTGATGGAGCAGTAATTATTGCTGCAATTACTTCTTGTACGAACACCTCTAACCCACGCAATGTGGTTGCTGCTGGTTTGATCGCTAAAAGAGCGAATGAATTAGGTTTAGTGCGTAAACCTTGGGTAAAGACATCCTTTGCTCCAGGCTCTAAGGTGGCTGAACTGTATTTAAAAGATGCTGGCTTATTAACTGAAATGGAAAAACTCGGATTCGGTATTGTTGGTTTTGCCTGTACTACGTGTAACGGCATGTCAGGTGCACTTGATCCCGTGATTCAAAAAGAGATTGTTGACCGTGATTTATACGCGACTGCCGTTTTATCAGGTAATCGTAATTTTGATGGTCGTATCCATCCATTCGCAAAACAAGCGTTTCTTGCATCACCACCCTTAGTGGTTGCTTATGCCATTGCGGGAACCATGCGTTTTGATATCGAAAAAGACATACTAGGAAATGACCAAAAAGGAAATCCAATTACCTTAAAAGATATTTGGCCTAGTGACGAAGAGATAAACAGAATTGTCGCTGAAAGCGTTAAGCCTGAGCAATTCCATCAGATCTACAACCCTATGTTTGACCTTGGGGTAATTACTGAAGCAAAAAGTCCACTTTATGATTGGCAAGAAATGAGTACTTATATCCGTCGTCCTCCTTATTGGGAAGGTGCATTGGCTGGTGAACGCACTATGAAAGGTATGCGCCCGCTTGCAGTATTGGGTGACAATATCACTACAGATCATTTATCACCTTCAAACGCAATCCAACTAGAAAGTGCGGCTGGTGCTTATTTAGACAAGATGGGAGTTCCTGAAGAAGACTTCAATTCATACGCAACCCATCGCGGCGATCACTTAACGGCACAACGCGCGACGTTTGCAAATCCAAAATTGCTTAATGAAATGTGTCTTGAAGCAGATGGCGAAATCAAACAAGGCTCATTAATGCGTGTTGAGCCAGATGGCATTGAAATGCGCATGTGGGAAGGTATTGAAACCTATATGGAACGCGCCCAGCCGTTAATCATTATTGCCGGTGCAGATTACGGACAGGGTTCATCACGTGACTGGGCTGCAAAAGGCGTTCGATTAGCGGGCGTAGAAACTATCGTTGCTGAAGGTTTTGAGCGTATTCATCGTACTAACTTAGTCGGAATGGGAGTATTACCGTTAGAGTTTACCAACGGAGAAACTCGAAAAACATACAATATCGATGGCTCTGAAACGTTTGATGTTGAAGGTGAAATTTCTGCTGGTGCATTGATGACGGTGGTTATGACTCGAAAAAATGAAGAAGTCGTTACTATTCCAGTTAAGTGTCGTTTAGATACTGCAGAAGAAGTGCATGTTTATGATGCGGGTGGCGTATTGCAACGCTTTGCACAAGACTTTCTAGAATCAAACGTAGCGTAAGGAAAGAACCATGTCATTCGCACCACAAATAAAAATTCCTGCTACTTATATTCGTGGAGGTACAAGCAAAGGTGTTTTCTTTAATTTAGAAGACTTACCTGAAGCATGTCAATCCCCTGGCTCAGCGCGTGATGCCATGTTGTTACGTGTAATCGGTTCGCCTGATCCATATGGTAAACAAACCGATGGCATGGGTGGAGCAACATCAAGTACCAGTAAAACAGTCATTTTATCAAAGAGTAATGAGACTGATCACGATGTAGATTATCTCTTCGGCCAAGTTTCAATTGATAAGCCTTTTGTAGACTGGAGTGGTAATTGTGGAAATCTAACCGCAGCAGTTGGTTCTTTTGCGATTAGTAACGGTTTAGTAGATGCGAGTAAAATTCCTGAGAATGGCATTGCAACCGTTAAAATATGGCAGGCTAACATCAAAAAAACCATTATTGCTCAAGTGCCAATCACTAACGGTGCAGTGCAAGAAACAGGTGATTTTGAATTGGATGGCGTGACCTTTCCTGCGGCTGAAGTACAAGTTGAATTTATTAGTCCAGTGGATGCTAGCGAAGCGATGTTCCCAACAGGCAACTTAACCGATGAGTTAGAAGTGCCTGGTGTTGGCACCTTTGAAGTGACTATGATCAATGCGGGAATACCTACAATATTCATGAACGCAGAGGACATATCTTATAAAGGCACTGAGTTACAAAGTGATATAAATTCAGATGCTGAAGCACTTGCGATGTTTGAGACGATTCGTGCCCATGGCGCCATTAAAATGGGTTTAATCAACTCTATTGAAGAAGCTGCTAC
>CALFUP010000137.1 GCA_937929875.1 uncultured Cocleimonas sp.
CAAACCCACATTAAGAGTTACACTTCAAACAGTATTCTGATTTTTTCCAAGTCAGACTTATCACTTGAATCTTTTTCATCCGATAAATCTATTCCCAGTTTACCGAGTAAGCGATAAATCTCACTTGCATCTGAATCCCATTCTTTGACCGCAGCAAACTGCTCTGAAACTAAACTATGATCACCGCGTGCGATTGGACCCGTTAAGGCTTTTGCAGTGCCTAAAGTAAAAATATTAACAGCCGTTTCTTTTACAATGGGCTCAAGAATCTTCATTGCTAATTTTCGATTAACCCCGCTTTTTTCCAACGCCTTAATGCTCAATTCTTGTAATGCCACCATGTAATTACAAGCAAAAACACTGGCAGCATGGTAGGTCAATTTTTTATCGCCATCTACTGCAAAGCAATGTCCATCGATAGCTTGAATAAGCTTTTCTAAGGTATTGCAGGCAATTTCATCACCTTCCAAACCGCAATAGGTTTCTGCAAAAGTAGTAATAGCCGTTGCTGGGTTGGCAAAACTTTTAACTGGGTGCAAGCTGGCGCAATGAACGCCCTGATCTTTTGCTTTGTGTAACAACGTAGAACTTTTTGCTCCACTAAAGTGAAAAACAATATTACCTGCCTGCAGGATTTTCTTTTCTAATAATTCATCTAGACACGTTTCGATGTGATCATCGCCACAACCAATCACAAATACATCTGCCACACGAAGCTCGTCTAAGGAATTAAGTGCCTTACCTGCACCAATAAATTCTACCGACTTATCTGCGTTAGTTTGTGATCGATTAACCACATCAACAATTTCGACGCTCGCAGATTGCTTCCATAAAAACGCCATCGTTTTTGCCACATTGCCACAACCGATAATGCTTAATTTCAACATATGTTTTCCAATTAAAAAGCCATGTTGGAGTTTATCAAAATTTAACTGACAATATTTTTTGACTTATATAGACGATCGGTCTATAAATGCTAGCATGAGCAAAACTAATCAAGATTTACCAGTACCACGAAAAAGAGGCAGACCACCTAAAGGTGGATTAGGGTATGAAAATACCCGTGAAGCATTGATACGTTGTGGTATGGAGCTATTGACTGAGCAAGGTTTTATCAATACAGGATTAGATCAAATCCTAAAAAAAGTAGGTGTTCCAAAAGGTTCTTTTTATCATTATTTTCAAAATAAAGAGGCCTTTGGTTATGTAGTTCTTGAAAATTACTCTCAGTACTTCATCCATAAGCTTGAAAAACACCTTAGCAATAATGACTTAACGCCTTTAGCGCGTATTCAGAGCTTTATTGACGATGCTATTCAAAGTGTTGAGCATTTCGAGTTTAAACGCGGTTGCTTGGTAGGTAATCTCGCGCAAGAATTTGGGTGTTCACATGACTTCTTTAAGGAAAAGTTAGAAGCAGTTTTCAAAGAATGGAAACTGCGAATAGCGGACTGCTTAGAATTGGCAAAAGCCGAAGGTTCATTAGCGCCTGAAGCAGATTGTGAAAAACTAGCCGACTTTTTTTGGATAGGTTGGGAAGGCGCAGTCATGCATTCAAAATTACATCAAAATAAACAAGCAATGGAATTGTTCGCTGAACAGTTCTTTAAACTATTACCTAAAACTTAAATACATACCTTAAGGAATTTTTCATGTCATTTAACGCATTATTAATTAATCGCAGTGAAGATAAAAAAATCACATCAAGTTTAGAAACGCTCGACGAATCACAATTGCCAGAAGGTGATGTGGTCGTAGATATAGATTATTCAACGCTTAATTATAAAGATGGACTAGCGATTACAGGTATGGCTCCAGTGGTCAGAAGTTATCCAATGGTTCCGGGTATTGATTTTGCAGGTACCGTATCGGAAAGCTCAAATACAAACTGGAAAGTGGGGGATAAAGTCATTTTAAACGGTTGGGGAGTAGGTGAAGGACACTGGGGCGGATTATCTCAAAAGGCTAAAGTAAAGGGTGACTGGTTAATCAACTTACCAGAAGCTTTAAACACCTATCAAGCAATGGCGATAGGTACAGCAGGTTACACGGCGATGTTATGTGTTATGGCATTGCAAAGAAACGGCGTAAAACCAGAAGACGGCGAAATTTTAGTCACAGGAGCTAACGGTGGTGTAGGTAGTTTCTCGATTGCGATTTTATCAGCTTATGGATATGACGTAGTTGCATCAACAGGCCGCCCGCAGGAGTCTGATTATCTAATTCAACTTGGCGCAAAAGAATGTATAGATCGTGCTGAAATGTCAGAACCCGGTAAACCATTAAGTAAAGAACGTTGGGCAGGAGTGGTTGATTGTGTCGGTAGTCATACCTTAGCAAATGCCTGTGCCACGACAAAATATAACGGCACCGTTGCTGCTTGTGGCTTAGCACAAGGTTTTGATTTACCCGCAACCGTAATGCCATTTATCCTTCGTGGAGTCACTTTAGCAGGTGTTGATAGCGTTAACGCACCAACAGCGATTAGACAAGCAGCTTGGGATAAACTCGCTGAAACACTGAAACCCGAAGTGTTCGAAGCGGTTGTGAATAAAATTGCACTATCCGATGCGATTGAAACTGCGGGAAAATTACTTAAAGGCGAAGTACGCGGTCGTGTTGTCGTGGATGTGAATGCTTAAAAAAGTAATTGAAATTTGTTTCAATTACTACAATGGAACAAAACTCTTATGGTTTTTTATAAATTCAGTCCACAAAAAAGCCCTAATTCAGTGAATAGGGCTTTTTCAAAAAGTAAAAACTTACTAGCTTTACACGATTACTAGCTATTACGTTTCATTGCTTTTTTATGATTCTCTTGTCAGTGCTTTTCCTAATAATAAAACTGCAACAGCAAGTAACACAATGTCTTTTAACAAGAATTGTCCGGGTACTACAGAAAGAGCTGGAAACCCACCTAGACTAGCTTCCCACCCTGGTGCTGTGAAAATAAAGCTGAGCGTTACAGCGAATGTAATAACCGCACCTAAAGAGCCTAATACCGCAGCTGTTTTATTACGTATTCCGATTAATAAAAATACAGCAATAATTATTTCTATTGTTCCAATTAAATTAGATGCGCCTTGTAAGCTAAGTACACTGTAAAGCCATGATGTTAATGGACTTGAGGCGACGAGTCCTTCTATTGCACCAGCTTCATAAGCGGTGAATTTCATGGCGCCTATCCAAACCAGAACGGTAACGATTGAGCCTAATATTGCGCGATTACCTAAGCGGGTCAGTTTGTTGCCCAAAGATTGGTTGTTGTCATTGACGAAATCAGTTGTGTGAGTTGTTGTGTTCATAGTTTTTTATCTCTAGTTATTTAAGTGGTTTTAAAAAATGTTTACTATACGATTGCAGTTTTTGAGGCTATTAGTAGGTCTAAAGATCCATTTACTGCTGCCTCTTCAAGGTCATCACTGCCACCGATGTGTTGCTTATCAATGAATATTTGAGGCACAGTATTTCTGCCACTTCGTTTTTTTGCTTCTTGTGCAAGCGCTGGACTCATCGATACTTCAATCTCTTTATATTTGAGTCCTTTAGCATTAAGTAAGGCTTTTGCACGTTTGCAATAAGGACAGTAGCTCTTGGTGTATATTTCAATTTTCATGATTTATAAATCTCTGTAAGTTGCGTCGATATCGACTTGATGAAATGTATAATATATCTATACTATCTATTTATCTGTTACTAATAGTATTTAATATATATACTGATCGTATCTTTAATGTTAAAAATGGTATAAATATGTCATCAGATGTTTTGAGCGATGTGCTCAGTAATATGCGGGCTACAGGAACGGTGTATCATTGCGATGAGCTGATACCGCCTTGGGAGAAAGAATTCTTAGGCGAAAATGAAGCAAGCTTTCATCAGGTTCGCCGAGGTGGCTGCCGATTAACAATAGATGGGGACGTTGAACATCTTGGTCCTGGAGATATGGTTTTTTTAGGCCCTGGGCGTGCGCATACTTTGAGCAGCGAAAAAGTCGCCTCAGAGATTAAAAATAATGCCACTACATTATTGTTATGCGGTTATTGCACATTCGATGAATTGTTGAATTCACCATTTTCCGAATTGTTTCCAGATGTCACAATTATCCGCGCTGAACAATTACAATCTTTAGGATGGTTGCAAGTCATACTTGATCAGTTAAGTTCAGAATACTTATCGATGCGCCCTGGTGCTGATATCGTGGTGCAACGCATGACTGAGGTATTAATTGTAGAGCTTATTCGGATGAATTTCGGGCAACAAGAAGAACTACCTTTAATTAAAGCGCTTGCAGATAAGTACATCAGTCAAGCTTTACAACGTTTGCATCAACATGTTGAGAAAGCATGGACACTTGAATTATTGGCATCTCAAATTGGACTTTCGCGTGCTGCGCTTGCTAAACGTTTTAAAACTCTGGTTGGTCAAACGATGTTTGAATATTTAACGCTGCTACGCATGCAACAGGCTTGTCAATTGCTGACAGAAACAGATTTATCTTTGTATGAAATTGCTAACCGAGTCGGTTATGAGTCAGATTTAGCGTTTACTCGTACGTTCAAGAAACGTTATGAAAAAACCCCAACAGCTTTTAGAAAAGAAAAGTTGAAGACCAATAAATAAAGAATGTCTTTTGACAGATAAAAACTAGTGTTTGTAGCTAGCTGTTATGGTGCAGGCTTAATTTTTGATGTTAGGAGTTTAGAAAGTAACCTGAATTTTACTGTATAAAATACCCTGAAATCTCTAAAAATTAATGTTCTGTAAAATTGAATAATAGTTTAATAGCTAGGGCTAGACTCAGAAAGCCTTTGAAAATTTAAACTCCAGATAACACCAACTCTTTAATTTTCATCGCTTTTTCAAAGTGATCTAATCTATGAGTTTTAATCCACCACTTAGCCGCCTCCATAAGCAGTTCAGGATCATCATTTTTATTTGCAAAAAATGCGTAGAATGATAAACCTACATTCTCACCTTTTGTTTCTATCTTTTTGTCACAGACAGCTATTATTTTTTTTCTTAGGGTTTCGTTCATATTAAGCTCACATTTTTAGTTCTATTATTATTCAAAGTGATTTTAATTACCCAAAAAAATAGAATTTTGGATAACGCAGTTAGTAGTTAATGGATGTCACTATATCAAAATCAGTACTTAGGCTTGTCAAAAAAGTAGGGGGGTGTACTTTAAGATTCTATTGAATAATCAAACTACTCATCCTTCCGTTTGATGAATAAAAAAAGGTATTTCTTGAATAGTCCCCGCTAGACCTCATCTTAGAGTTATCAATGAGTTTTTACTCATAACTAAATAGGTAATGACATGAGAACAGATAAATTAACCACTAAGTTTCAATTGGCCTTGCAAGATGCGCAGTCACTTGCGGTAGGTCGTGATCATCAATTTATTGAACCCAATCATTTAATGGTTGCTTTGCTTGATCAGGAAGGTGGCAGTATTCGCAGTTTATTGATGCAATCGGGTGTTAACGTGAATTTGGTTCGTTCACAACTTGATGAAGCTTTGGAACGGGTGTCGAGCGTTTCAGGTGGGGATGCTGGCGATATTCATGTTTCTAATGATTTATCACGTATTTTAAATGTAACGGATAAATTAGCGCAAAAGCGTGGTGATCAATATATTTCTTCTGATTTATTTATCCTTGCTGCACTGGATGACAAGGGTGAGTTATCGAAGATTTTAAAGAATAACGGTGCTATTAAAGCAGCTATCGTACAATCGATAGAAACTGTCAGAGGAGGTCAATCGGTGAACGATCCTAATGCCGAAGATCAACGTGAGGCATTAAAAAAATATACGATTGATCTTACAGAGCGTGCCGAGCAAGGCAAGATTGATCCTATCATCGGTCGTGATGCTGAAATTCGCCGAATGGTGCAGATATTACAACGTCGCACAAAAAACAACCCAGTTATTATTGGTGAACCGGGCGTAGGTAAAACAGCACTTGTTGAAGGTTTGGCAACACGTATCGTCAATGGTGAAGTGCCCGATAGTTTTAAAAATAAACGTCTGCTGTCTCTCGATCTAGCCGCGCTTTTAGCAGGGGCTAAATTTAGAGGTGATTTTGAAGAGCGTTTAAAAGCAGTGCTTGCAGATATTGCTAAATCAGATGGCAACGTGATTCTCTTCATCGATGAACTCCATACAATGGTTGGCGCAGGTGCTGCTGAAGGTTCGATGGATGCGGGTAATATGTTGAAACCTGCGTTGGCGCGTGGCGAATTACATTGTGTGGGCGCGACTACTTTAGACGAGCATCGAAAATACATTGAGAAAGATGCTGCACTTGAACGTCGTTTCCAAAAAATTATTGTTGATGAGCCTACAGTCGAAGATACGATTGCGATTTTACGTGGTCTCAAGGAAAAGTATGAAGCGCACCATGGTGTTGAAATAACTGATCCTGCAATTGTGGCGGCGGCAACACTTTCACATCGTTATATTACTGATCGTCAATTACCGGATAAAGCGATCGACTTAATTGACGAGGCGGGTTCGAGAATTAGATTAGAAATAGACTCTAAACCTGAAGCGATGGATAAATTAGAACGCAAGATCATCCAATATAAAATCGAACGCGAAGCTTTAAATAAAGAAAATGACGATGCTTCGAAAAAACGTTTGAGTGAAATAGAAGATAAAATTTCAAAACATGAAAAAGAGTTTTCTGATTTAGAAGAAATTTGGAAATCTGAAAAAGCGGCAGTTCAAGGAACAGCACATATAAAAGAGTCGTTAGATCAAGCTCGAATTGAATTTGAAACAGCTAAACGTGCAGGTAATCTTCAGCTAATGTCTGAGTTACAGTATGGGCGAATACCTGAATTAGAGAAGCAGATTGAAGCCGCTAGCGACGATGATGAAACTCAAAACTTTCAATTATTGCGTAACAAAGTTAGTGAAGAAGAGATTGCTGAGATTGTAGCCAGTTGGACGGGAATTCCTGTATCAAAAATGTTGGAAGGCGAGCGCGATAAGTTGTTGCGCATGGAAGATGTGTTAAGCAAGCAAGTGATTGGTCAAGATGAAGCTGTTATATCGGTTTCAAACGCGATTAGACGCGCACGGGCGGGTTTATCAGATCCTAATCGCCCCAGTGGATCTTTCTTATTCCTCGGCCCAACGGGTGTGGGTAAAACTGAACTAACCAAAGCGTTATCGGGTTTCTTGTTTGATACCGCTGATGCGATGGTACGTATCGATATGTCTGAGTTTATGGAGAAACATTCGGTGGCACGTTTGATTGGTGCGCCTCCAGGATATGTTGGTTACGAAGAAGGCGGTTATTTAACCGAGCTGGTGCGTCGTAAACCTTATTCGGTCGTGTTGTTGGATGAAGTTGAAAAAGCGCATCCTGATGTGTTCAATATCTTGTTACAGGTATTAGATGATGGCCGCTTAACGGACGGACAAGGTCGCACAGTTGATTTTAAGAATACCGTCATCGTTATGACGTCTAACTTAGGTTCGGACGTGATTCAGAAAATGGCATCACAAGAATTAAAGGATGATGTACTAACTGATGCTGAAGAATACACCTTAATGAAAGCGGCTGTGATGGAAAAGGTCGGTACACACTTCCGTCCTGAATTTATCAATCGTATTGATGATAGCGTTGTGTTTAAGCCATTAGGTAAAAACGAAATCAGAAAGATTGCAGCGATCCAATTACAAATATTGAATAATAGACTTGGTGAGAGAGACATCAATATTGAATTCAGCGAAGCAGCGCTTGATTTAATTGGTGCTGAAGGTTTTGATCCAATTTATGGGGCTCGACCTTTAAAGCGTGCGATTCAAAGCGAATTGGAAAATCCATTAGCGCAGAAGTTGTTAGCAGGTGAATTTGTTTCGGGCGATACGATTAATGTAGATGCTGCTGATAGTGGAATTGTTTTTACCAAGAGTTGATCAATTAAAAGTATCCGATGATCTTCAACGTTTTTTCAACAAAACATCGTCATTACTTCAACCTAATCTTAATCGAATAAAGTCGGGGTGATTGGGGAATTAACTTACAATATAGTCGGGTAAAAAGTAGGGGGGTGTCAAATCAAAATGACACCCCCTACTTTTTCGATGTTATTTAACTTTAATCATCGAGCATCCCCGATATAAGGACTACGGCTTAGTAAGCAAAAATGTCAACATCAACCCCTGTTTCACGAATTCGGTCTGCTCTTTTAGAGATATAACGTTGAAAGTTAGGCTCTGTTTTATATGCCGCTGATAAAACATAGTCGAATACTGACTGCACATGAAACGTTCTTAACTGCGTATCAATTTGCATAACTTGATTTCCGTTTGGATCGAAAAATATCATAGCTGGTAAATATTCTACGCCTAAATCCGTTGCCCATTGTTTTGCTGTTGTTGATTTGCCTTTAGGTGTAATTACGTTTACGTTTGAATATCGATCTAGCTGTATCGCGGTGAATTGTTGAGCTAAAGCCAAGGTGGTTTTATCTTTAAGTGTTTTTTGATGAAGTAAATCGCAGTTTGCACAATCTTCCGCTTCAAAGAAAATCGCTGTATATTTTTTATCTGGAGAGTTATTTTTATCTAGATTAAATGTTGGCTGAATAAAAAAGGCTTGTGAATTTAGACTAGTGTTTTTTATGACACTTGTTTGTCGATTTTCTAATACTGAAAATTCACTAAATTTAGACTCTTTTTCATGTTTACCAGAAACATAATCCATGCTTTTTCTAAAGTTATCGACAGGAACATAGCCATTAAGTTGATGAATAACTTTACGGTTTTCATCAAAGAACAATAAAGTGGGGGTATATTTTATACCGAGTGCTTCAGCAAAGGTTTTCTCGCTGTATGTGTTGCCACCTACATTGACTACTTCGCGATCTCCCCACATATTCAAAGCAACAACATCGAAACTCTCACGAAAATCATCTACGACTTTTTGCTCGGCGAAATTATCACTCCATAACTGATCACAATAAGGACAGCCAGGTTGCCAAAAATAAACAACTAAACGTTTATTGCTCTCTGTCGCCTCAGCAATATCCTCTTCTAAATCAAGAAAACTCTCTTTAAACCACTGAGGGTGAGTTGCATTTTTTGCCCCTAAAAACTCACCAATCTTTTCAACACTTGTGGTATTAAGTTCGGATTTATTCTCATCTGCAAAAACCGCTGTTTGCCATAAAAAACAACTGATGAAGAACATCGAAAATGACTTAATTACTGTATTCATTAGATTCTCATATTATAAGAAATAATTTGTTATCAACTGACATAACACTTCACTATATTTTAAAGATTTATCCTAGAATAATTCAAAAAGCTCACATTGCGTTCAGAGATAATATGGGTAAACTGTACTGACTAAACGGGCATCAATATAAAAACTTCTAATGATTGAATTTAAAACAGTCAGCAAACAATATCCAACAGGGCAATTGGCGTTATATAACGTCAACGTACAGTTACAACAAGGTGAAATGGCTTTCTTAACAGGTCACTCTGGCGCTGGCAAAAGTACCCTGTTGAAACTCATTGCGTTGTTAGACACTCCGACTGCAGGAGAAGTTATCGTTGCAGGACAGAATACCCAAAAAATTAAACAACGTAAAATACCCGCATTTCGTCGCAACATCGGCATGATATTTCAAGATCATCACTTGTTGGCTGATCGTACTGTTTTTGACAATATTGCATTACCTTTAAAAATTGAAGGCATGCGCCCACAAGATATTAAACGCAGAGTTCGAGCAGCTTTAGATAAAGTTAATCTACTCTCAAAAGAAATGCAATATCCACAAATGCTTTCGGCAGGTGAAAAACAACGTATCGGTATCGCACGAGCGGTAGTTAATAAGCCGGCGATCATTTTGGCAGATGAGCCAACGGGTAATCTCGATCCTGATCTTGCTACTGACATTATGCACACCTTTAAACAGTTTAACGATTATGGCTCCACCGTATTGATCGCCAGTCACGATCATGCACTGATTAAAGAAATGAAAAAACGTATTATCGTACTACGTAAGGTCAGAACCTAATGGGTGCCAAATACAATCAATCCGGTTCTTTAGTAGGCACGCAAATCGGGCATCATAAAGAGGCAATTAGCTATAGTCTAAAGCGGCTTTGGCAATCTAATTTATCGACGTGGATTACGCTAGCGGTTATTGGTATCGCTTTATGCTTGCCTAGCAGTTTGTATCTTTTACTTCAGAACCTTAAATCATTAACAGATGATAAGCGTGAAGTGCCAACTATTTCGCTATTCATCAAACAAGATATTTCAGAACAGCAAGCTAGAGATCGTGGTGAATTAATCCAAGAGCTTTCGATGATCGATAAAGTCATCTTAGTTCCACGTGATGAAGCTTTGGCAGATTTCCGTAATATAACAGGCTTCGCTGAAACACTAGAGACACTAGATGAGAACCCTCTTCCACATGTGTTAGTCGTTACGCCACATATTGATTTGATTGGTAATCCTGCCAATGACATGCAGAAACTTGC
>CALFUP010000138.1 GCA_937929875.1 uncultured Cocleimonas sp.
CATTACCTGATTTACCATACGCACATGACGCTCTTGAGCCACATATTTCGGCTGAGACTCTTGAGTTTCATCACGATAAGCATCACAACGCTTACGTTACAAACCTAAACAATATGATCGAAGGCACTGAGTTTGCTGACATGTCATTAGAAGAGATCGTTACTTCTGCTCCAGCTGGTGGCGTTTTTAATAACGCAGCACAAGTTTGGAACCACACTTTCTACTTTAACTGTATGGGTCCTAACGCTGGTGGCGAGCCTACTGGCAAAGTTGCTGATGCAATCAATGCTGCATTCGGTTCATTCGCTGAATTCAAAGAAAAGTTCTCTGCATCTGCAGTAGGTAACTTCGGTTCTGGTTGGACTTGGTTAGTACAGAACAGTGATGGTTCTGTTGCTATTCAAAACACGACTGCTGCTGGTTGTCCTTTAACTGATGGCGTTACACCGATTATGACTATCGATGTTTGGGAGCACGCTTATTATGTTGATAAGCGTAACGCACGCCCTGCATACGTTGCTGACTTCTGGAACTTAGTAAACTGGGATTTCATTAACTCAAACATGAGTTAATTTGAAGTTTACATTTCAAAAAAAGCCGGCTTTTCAAGTCGGCTTTTTTATACCTGTTAAAAACAGTCATCTTCTGAAAAAAAGCTCCACAATATGAAAAACACTAACTGCCCAAAAAATTGACAAAATAAGGAAAAGGGCGCAGTATTGCTCGTTTTTCTGCAAAATGGTGACTTAAATGTCGCCTTTTTTCGTTTCTTCTTTAGCGAATAAAAATAGCTAAAGAAGTAATTAGAGGATGATGTGATGTCAGATTCATTAATGTCAACTTATGCACGTTTGCCAGTTTCTTTTGAACGCGGTGAAGGAGTATATCTTTTTGATACCAATGGCGACCAATACTTGGATGCATTGGCAGGTATCGCTGTATGTAGTGTGGGTCATGCGAATCCACAAATTGCAGAGGCAATAGCTGATCAAGCTCGAACTTTGATTCACACGTCAAATGTTTATGGTATTCCACATCAAGCTGAATTAGGCGAGAAACTATGTGAATTATCTGGAATGGACAAAGTATTCTTTGGAAATTCTGGTGCAGAAGCAAATGAAGCTGCGATTAAATTAGCGCGTTTGTATGGCAAGAAAAAAGGTATCGAACGTCCTAAAATAATTGTGATGTCGGGTAGTTTTCATGGTCGCACATTAGCTACCTTGTCTGCAACGGGCAGCCGAAAAGTTCAAGCAGGATTTTCTCCTTTAGTTGAAGGATTTGTACGCGTTGCTTACAACGATATTGAAGCCATCGAAAAGATCGCTCAAAACAGCTCAGACATCGCTGCTATTTTAGTTGAGCCGGTACAAGGCGAAGGCGGCATTATCGTGCCGGATATGTGTTACCTATGCAAAATTCGCGAACTTTGTGACGATAACGACTGGCTAATGATGCTAGATGAAGTCCAAACAGGCATTGGTAGAACCGGCGAATGGTTTGGCTTTAAACACAAAAAAATTACCCCTGATGTTATGTCACTCGCTAAAGCTTTAGGTAATGGTGTTCCTATTGGCGCGTGTTTAGCGGCTGGCAAGGCTTCTGAGATTTTATCGCCTGGTACTCACGGTTCTACTTTTGGTGGCAACCCATTGGTAACTCGCGTCGCCTTAGAAGTATTAGATATTATTGAAAAAGATAAGCTTGTCGAAAACGCCAAAAACATGGGCGAGTATTTGTTAGAGCAATTCGAAAAAGAATTTGCAGACGTTAAAGGTGTTAAACATATTCGCGGACTCGGCCTAATGATTGGTATCGAGCTAGATAGAGATTGTGGCGAACTGGTTAAAGCCGCTTTAGATAATAAGCTATTGATCAATGTGACTGCAGGTAAAGTGATTCGACTGTTACCCCCTATTATTCTTAATAAAGAACAAGCTGATGAGATCATTAAGATCATCGTTAAAATCACTAAAGACTTTCTTAATAAATAAATAACTACATTGATAATTAAGTTATTTATAAAAAACTTTCTGATTAGCAGTAAATTTACTGCCTTAAATCACATTTACAAAACCACTGGAAGGTAGACGCTATGTCCTTTTCTAATGAAGAAGCTAAAGAAAAAGTTAAATTACAAGCTAGTAAAGCACCTAGACATTTTCTAACATTGATGGATTTCACACCCGAAGAGCTAAAGCTGTTAATCGCGCGTGCAATCGAGATGAAGAAACACTGGAAAAGCTTTGAAGTATACGAGCCACTGAGAAATATGAGCTTGGCGATGATTTTTGATAAGTCATCTACGCGTACTCGAGTTTCATTTGAATCTGGAATGAATCAATTGGGTGGACACAGTATGTTTCTGTCCTCTCGCGATACCCAGTTAGGCCGCGGCGAGCCTATTGCAGATAGTGCGAGAGTAATATCCAGCATGGTCGATATTGTCATGATTCGTACTTTCGGTCATGACATTGTTGAAGAGTTTGCGAAGTACTCTGACGTTCCTGTGATTAACGCACTCACTGATGATTTTCACCCTTGCCAGTTATTGGCCGATATGATGACTTATGTTGAACATAGAGGAAGCATTTCAGGCAAGGTGGCGACTTATGTCGGTGATGGAAACAACATGTGTCATTCATGGATGAATGCTGCACGTCAGTTTAACTTTCACTTGAACATTGCGTCGCCTAAAGGTTACGAGCCAAATGCAGGATTACTTGAAGAGTTGGGTGATAACGTCACGCTTTATAACAATATAAATGATGCTGTTGATGGTTCAAATCTGATTACTACCGATGTTTGGGCGAGTATGGGCCAAGAAGAAGAACAGAAAATTCGTGAAAAAGCGTTTAAAGAGTTCATGGTTAACTCTGCGGTTATGGCGCAAGCTGACAAAGATGCCATTTTCATGCACTGTTTACCTGCTCACCGAGAAGAAGAAGTGAGTACCGCTGTAATCGACGGTCCGCAGAGTGTGGTTTGGGATGAGGCAGAGAATCGCTTACATGCTCAAAAAGCCTTACTTGAAGCTTTAGTGGTTGGTTTACCCACCCATGATGATCAACTTAATCATTCGTGATGTCATTACATACTTAAATAGACAAGTAATAAAAAATGACAACGAAAACCAGATCATCAAATAAAGTAGTAAACAACAATGACAACGGAAAAAACATCACAAAAAATTTCGCAGCATGCTAAGGAAACGGCCTTACGTCGTACCTTCGCGATAATTTCGCATCCCGATGCGGGTAAAACCACCATCACCGAAAAACTGTTGCTATTCGGTGGTGCAATACAGTTAGCAGGTTCGGTAAAAGGTCGTAAAGCAGCTCGTCATGCGACATCTGACTGGATGGCAATGGAAAAAGAACGTGGCATCTCGGTGACGTCATCAGTGATGCAGTTTCCTTATAAGCTAAATAAGAAGCACCCTAGTGATCCAGATCCAATTATTAATTTATTGGACACACCGGGTCATGAGGACTTCTCGGAAGATACCTATCGCACCCTAACGGCAGTGGATTCTGCTTTGATGGTAATCGACGTCGCTAAAGGTGTTGAGGCGAGAACGATTAAATTGATGGAAGTTTGTCGTTTACGCGATACGCCCATCATGACTTTCATCAACAAGCTTGATCGTGAAGGTCGAGACCCTATTGATCTCTTAGATGAAGTCGAAAGTGTATTAAAAATTCAGTGTGCACCTGTTACATGGCCGATCGGTATGGGCAAACGCTTGAAAGGTGTTTATCACATTCATAATGATGCAGTGCATTTGTATGATCCTAACCATGATGGAAAAATACTTGAAGGTGAAGTCATCCAAGGTATTGATAATCCTCGTTTAGACGAAGTTATTGGGACACAAGCGCAAGAATTACGCGATGAAATTGAGCTAGTTCTAGGCGCGAGTAATACCTTTGATAAGGAAGCCTATCTTGCAGGAAAACTAACACCCGTCTTTTTTGGATCAGCCGTGAACAACTTCGGTGTTGCCGAATTGCTAGCAGATTTTGTGACGCATGCACCTGCCCCACAACCTCGTATGACCACTGAACGTGAGGTTTTACCTTCAGAAGAAAAATTCAGTGGTTTTATCTTTAAGATCCAAGCCAATATGGACCCACAACATCGTGACCGTATTGCCTTTATGCGCGTGTGCTCTGGTAGTTTCAAGAAAGGCATGAAGTTGAATCATGTGCGTCTTAAAAAAGATGTGAAGATTCCTGATGCGTTAACCTTCTTGGCCGCTGACCGAGGCCATGTTGACGCGGCTTACCCTGGCGATATTATTGGTATTCATAATCACGGAACGATTCGTATTGGTGATACTTTCTCAGAAGGAGAAAACCTATTTTTTACAGGTATTCCAAGTTTCGCACCGGAATTATTCCGTCGTGCGCAGTTGAAAGATCCGCTGAAAATGAAGCAACTACAAAAAGGCCTAGATCAGTTATGTGAAGAAGGCGCGACACAGCTATTTCGTCCTTTCAAAAACAATGATTTGATTCTTGGGGCTGTTGGTATTCTCCAATTTGATGTGGTTGCTCAACGCTTAAAAGATGAATACAAAGTAGATTGTCAATTCGAAGGAGTCGCGGTTCAAACTGCTCGTTGGATACATTGCGAAGATGAAGCAATGTTAACTCAATTCAAAATCAAAGCAGAAGCTAACTTGTCGTATGACCATGCAGGTGAATTAGTTTATATAGCGCCAACGCGGGTGAATTTGATGATGGCAACTGAGAAGTGGCCTGAGATAGAGTTCTTATCTACGCGCGAGCATGGGACTTATTAGACCTTAATTTAAACGGCTAAAACATTACAAAAAAGTAGGGGGGTGTCCAATTTATATATTTAACACGATGCTAACACCACCTAATTCAGATATTTTCCAGAAATACCTGTATTAAGCTCTTTGGTAACCCTAAAAACAACACCCCCCTACTTTTTGATTATTGCTTTTATATTTGATTAGTCTTTTTTTACCCTTACTGGTACTGGCTTAGGTCGGCGTAGACCTAATAACACTAGGAGCGGTAATATCAAATATCCGAATGATCCACCACCGCCACTACTTTCTCCAGTGAGCTGATTTCCAGGGTTTTGGCCAGAATCTTCAGTTACAACTACCGTTCTTTTAACAACGGTTATATTTCCTGAAGCATCTTCCGAAGTATAAGTAATGATATATTCACCAGGTTTAGAAGTATCTACTTTATCTAAGCCTTCTACTGTTACAAGGGTGGAGCCATCACGATCATCGTTTGCAGAGAATTCAGGTTCAACAAACTCTTGACCTACTTGTAGTGTTATTTCCTCATCAACGGTCAATGTAATGACCGGTGGAGTCGTATCTTCAGGGATAGGGTCTACTAGTATTGGCTCTATTGGAGTTGGTTCCGTTGGAGTTGGTTCCGTTGGAGTTGGTTCCGTTGGAGTTGGTTCCGTTGGAGTTGGTTCCGTTGGAGTTGGTTCCGTTGGAGTTGGTTCTGTTGGAGTGGGCTCTGTTGAAGCAGTTACATTTATCGTACGTGTTGCTGTAGCTGTATTTCCAGCTGTATCGGTAGAGCTATAGTTAATAGTATACGTTCCTATCACATCGGTATTCACATTTCCTGAGCTCGCAACCGCTATAGTTCCGTCTACATTGTCATTCGCTACTGCACCTGCGTCATTATAACTCTCACCCTGAGTGATATAGACATTGTTATCACCATTCATCGTTATCACAGGAGGAGTGGTGTCAGCTGCTGCAGTTACATTTATTGTACGTGTTGCTGTAGCTGTATTTCCAGCTGTATCAGTAGAACTATAGTTAATAGTATACGTTCCTACAACATTGGCATTCACATTTCCTGAACTCGTAACCGCTATAGTTCCGTCTACATTATCATTCGCTACTGCACCAGCATCACTGTAGCTTTGACCTTGCGTAATATAGACATTGTTATCGCCATTAACTGTTATGACAGGTGGGGTGGTATCAGCAGCTGCAGTTACATTAACCGTTCGTATTGCTGTCGCATTATTTCCCGCAGCATCTGTCACTGTGTAAGTAACAGTATACGTACCTATCTCATTCGTATTGACATTGCCTGTACTTGTTACTGCAATATTACCATCCTCATTATCTACCGCTGTTGCACCTGGATCGATATAACTTGTGCCTTGCCCAACATTTAAAGGATTATTTCCTTGAATCGTAATAACAGGGTCGGTTGTATCATCTGTTTTTACTCCTGCTTGAATACTTATATTCCCAGATGAAATGTTGAAAAACGAATTATCACTACAACCAACGAATATCCTAGCGCTTGTCATAATCGGTGTTTTATCATGAATAACAAGACTTTGACTTCCATCATTAGGGGTTGAAGCAAGCAACATATCTTTAACACCACTTTCGCGAATTAATTGAATATCGACACTACTACAACTTATCGGAGCTTGATCTGTTCCTGCAACCTCCCAGTTAACATTTATATTTTGATTGTGTGAAAAAGTTTGAGTGGAACTTTGCGACAAAACAGAAAATGCATTATTCGTATCGGTCACATTAATTAATTTCTTATCTGAATTGACGCCACCATCTCTGACGACATAAGCAAAGTTTAATTCACGGGTAGTCGTTGGTAAAATCTCACCTTTAGTCCTCGTTCCTGCGAATAGATTTGCGAGACTCGGTATATATCTATCTTGTTCCGAGGTTGGGATATTATGACGAATAATTGCATTATCACCGGTATCAACATCCACAGCAGAAGCACTGCCACTATCTATTTGATCCCATGATGACGATCCACCTGATGCGGAACCATCAAGAAGAAATGGAGTATTCGCTGGTACTTTTAAATCAGCACCTGCAGTTGCTGTCGGAACTGAAATATTGGAATTAGTACCGCAGCTAGAACCACTACCAGAGCGAGTGTAATTGTTTATTTGAGTTATACTGGCGAAGTGGAAATAGTCATCTCTTGGATCTTCAATTAAATTATCACTTCCACATAGCCCAGTATAAGCCATGATTGAGCTTCCACTTCCTGGCTCAACCGCAACTTCTCCTGATCTACCATTACTACAGTTAGCACCTTCTGAACTATTAAACGAATGATTTGCTCCAAGCTGATGCCCTAGTTCATGCGCAAGTAAAACCAAATCAAATGTTGAACCAGAAGGACTAGATGAAGTAGTTGCACCTGCCGCCTTAAGCCCTTTAATTAAACCTAGATTAGAGGTATTTAAATCTCCTAAGCAAGCCACTCCTAAAAAAGCTACTCCTGAACCACCACTGAAAGAACTCCCAGAAACAACATGACCAATATCAAACTCATCTAATTTCCCTTGATCAGACAGGTAGTCACCGTTTTCCCTCATTAATGTATTAGGATTATCTGGATTCGAAAAAGGATCAGATTTTGAATCAGTAAAAATTAATTCGGGCGCATCAATGAGCTGTAAAGAGACACCTAAGTCTCTTGTAAATATAGGATTAATACGATTGACGGAAGTAACCATTGAGGCACGAGCTGCGGCTGTACCACCTTGGCTATCTGTATACTCTGCGGTGGCTGATAATGCTAATCGATACGTTTTGACTTGTGAAATAGACACATTAGGAAATGATGAGTCGTCTAGTGCTCTGGCGCTTTTTTTGATAGCAAATTCAGGCTCGGCTAGATGTTTTTCAAAGTGAAGCTTATGATCTTCGTGAGCACCACAATTTAACTTTTCATCAAAAGAATCTATATTCTCTTTCTTACTAAAACTATTATAAACATCGCCAGCGTAATTTTTATCCGGGTCAATAAAAATAGTATCTCCATCTGGCATCATTAACATGCCATGAAAACCATTACTGGTAAAATCAATCACACCTTTAATATCAGGATCATTAATACCACTTACATTCCATGTTTTTATTTCAGGATGAGCTTCAGCCATACTCTGAGTTATGACCTGTGATGGCGTGGCATTAACTTTGAGCATTGAACCATCAGGTAATGGCAACTCAATTTCAGCAGATGGTAATTTTGAAATCATACCTTTAGCTGCTGTGGATCGATTACTAAGTGAACTTAAGTGATTATTTAAAAGTGTTTCGTCTAACAAGAAACTACGTTTCTTTAAGTTTTCATTTGGTGACAAAAGATTGCTAATACTTCTTGAATTTTGACCAAAGTCTTGCCAGGCAGAAACTATTGAAGAGTCAGCAACTACGTTGAAACATCCAAGAACACTTAAAGTTAGAACAAGTTTTTTCATATTATTTTTTTCGTTTTTTTATAAGTATTACAACAGAGTTATTATCTGAATTAGTATTGCGCACTTTATTTTTTTAATGACTCTCTAAAGAGAAGACGCAATTACATCGAATACTTATATATTTCAAAAGGGGAGTTAAATTATGGCATGACGAAACTGAACCCTAGCTAAACAGAGGGTACAGCTTGTCTGAATCTAAGCTGAATTATATGATTTAACTAAAGGAGCTTCTGATCAAGTCCTATTTATTGTAGTAGCAGTAAACTAATTACTTACAATGAGGCATCATTAG
>CALFUP010000139.1 GCA_937929875.1 uncultured Cocleimonas sp.
AACTACTTAATTGAAGGCACCAGCCAACGAGACTACTTATACAAAGTCAGAGAAAACTATCCACTAACCTTCCATGGTGTGGGTATGTCGATTGGTTCAACAGAACCCCTCAATATGGATTTCATGAAGTCTTTAAAAAAACTAAAAGACGAAGTTCAGCCAATGTGGTTATCAGACCATCTGTGTTGGACCTCAGCCCATGGCATGGTAACGCATGATTTAATCCCCCTTCCCTACACAAAAGAAGTCGTTGATCATATTGTGGATAGAATAAATCAAGTTCAAGATTATTTGGGTCAACAAATGGTCATCGAAAACGTGTCAAGTTACCTTCAATTCAAAGACTCTGAAATGAGTGAATGGGAATTTATCAACGAAATAGCTAAACGTAGTGATTGTAGATTATTGCTTGATGTTAATAATATTTACGTGAGTTCACAAAACCATCACTTTGATGCAGAAGACTATTTATATGCAATGCCTAAAGATCGCATTGCAGAAATTCATTTAGCAGGATACGAAGATAAAGGTACTCATCTACTAGATACTCATAGCAGACCTGTATCTGACCCTGTATGGGATTTATTTGCCAAGGCAATTCAGCATGTCGGTAATGTACCCGTTTTAATCGAGTGGGATAATGATATACCGTCGCTAGCTAGAGTGATGGAAGAAGTAAATATAGCACAAGATATTCTTCGTAAAAACTTGCCTCCTAAAGGAAACTAGGACTTTTGAAGCTTGAAAAAATACAACAAGATTTTATCGCAGCTATTTTCAATACAGATAGGGAAACAGCTCTTGAACATATAGAAGGTGATGAAAATTTAGGTGCTCACCAACGTTTAGGTATTTATCGAGGTAGTGTTCACGGGATTTTAACTCAATCGATTGGGGATACTTTTCCAGTATGTAAAGCACTGGTGGGCGAAGATTTTTTCGATAAAATGTGTGATCTCTTTATTGATGAATACCCACCGACAACCGCCTTTTTCTCAAGGTATGGGGATAAATTCCCTCTATTTTTAAGTAGTTTTAAACCCTTAAGCACTATTCCTTATATTAAGGATGTTGCTGCTTTTGAATGGTCAAGGCATACACTTTGGCAAAAACAGTCTAGTGAACACTTTGATTTTTCTATAATCGAAACATTGGATGATGCTCAACAAGCCAAAATCGTTTTTCATTTAAGCCCTACTTTGCATCTGATCCATTCAAAGTATCGTATTGATCTTATATGGTTTGCCCATCAAAATCATAGTGATATTAAACTTGAAGATATTGACATAGAGACTGAAATAAATCTTTTAATGTGGAAGTCAAAGGATTCAATCAAAATAGCTAATTATGAAAATGATAATCTAGAAGTTGGTGAAAGTAGCTCTGAAAATACTATTGATAATGGCTCTAGTAATCTACACTATTGGCACTTTTTAAAAGCAATATCTAACAATTCAAATATCACGGATTTAGCAACTGAATTTGGCTCGGACTTTCCTAATTTATTAAATAGAAGTATAGAGGACGGTTGGATTGATTCATTTACATGCGATTAGAATCGTTTACAATCGTATTTCACAGGCTGTTTTAAAATAGCTTACTAATTAGAAGGGAATAAGGAGAGAAGAATGAGTAGGTTTTTAGCGAATGTTTTGATGGCAGATTGTGCCGCTTCAAAAAGTATTATACAACCCATTTTAAACTTTGGTTTACGGTTTTATGTAGCCTATGTATTCTTTAAATCGGGATTAACTAAAGTTGATGATAAGTTCCAAGTAACTCAGTCTACAAAGGATTTATTTGCTTACGAATTTAATGTTCCATTGCTCCCTTCTGACGTTGCTGCTTATTTAGCCAGTTATGCTGAGCTTATACTGCCTGTATTGTTGGTTTTAGGTTTCTTAAGCCGTCCTGCAGCAATAGCATTATTTATTCTGAATGCAGTAGCGGCATATTCCCTAGCTCAGACCGACTTTGCCTCTGTAGTAGGTACTTGGCAGCATGTCGTCTGGGGAATAATACTTGCCGTAATATTCGCTTATGGGCCTAGTAAAATATCTATAGATAGCTGGATTAGTGATAAGTGGAGAGACCGCGAAACTAATTTACTGATTAAGCTAATAGGTATAATAGTGTTATCTGGTATTGGATATTTTTTATTGAATAAATACCTGTAGTACAGAGTTAGACAATAGTTACAAAAAAGGCGACCTAAATGGTCGCCTTTTTTATTATTAAATTATACTTTTCTGAATTATGAGTTCGATTGGCTATTTCTTACAGAATTCTTTCAAGAACGCATTAAACTCATCGCCCAATTCAGGATGGCGTGAAGCATATTCAACATTAGCTTTCATAAATCCTAATTTTGATCCGCAATCATGGCTTTTACCCGTCATATGAAAGGCATTAACAGTTTCCTGCTTCATTAACATGGCAATGGCATCTGTTAACTGAATTTCGTCTCCCGCACCCGCTGGAGTTTTTTCTAATAATTTCCAAATTTCAGCAGATAAAACGTATCGACCTACAACGGCCAAATCTGAAGGTGCCTCAGTTACTGGAGGCTTTTCGACAACTTGAGTCATAGGCACTGATGCACCAGGCTTAAGTTTATGGCCGTTGACATCAGCTACACCATAACTACTTACCAATTCCATTGGAACGGGTTCTACCATGATCTGACTTTCATTAGTTTCATCAAATAAACGTAACATTTCTGCCATATTTTCTTTCGATAAATCAGAACTTGCTTCATCGATAAGTACATCGGGTAAAACTACGGCAAATGGCTCATCGCCAACTAAGGGCTTTGCACATAAAACGGCATGTCCTAGACCTTTAGCAACGCCTTGACGAACATGCATAATAGTAACGTGTTTTGGGCAAATAGATCGAACCTCGTCCAATAAAGAGCGTTTCACACGCTTTTCTAAGGTCGATTCAAGTTCATAGCTGGTATCAAAATGATTTTCGATTGCATTTTTACTATTGTGTGTAACCAACACAATTTCAGTAATTCCGGCGGCAATACATTCGTTTACGATGTACTGGATCATTGGCTTATCGACAACAGGCAGCATTTCCTTAGGAATTGCTTTAGTTGCAGGTAACATGCGAGTACCAAGACCCGCTACAGGAATGACTGCTTTGCGTATTTTCTGTTTTGATTTCATGGGTATAGAATCCGTATTATTTTTTTGTATTTTTATTTTTTAATACAAATGAATTAGGAATTAGGCAAACTTCAGCTTAATTATTAACCACATTTTAATATATCTAGGTACTTTTGTCATTACACTTCATCTTAAATTAATTTGCATGCTATATTTAAAATGATACTCCCAACTTTTGATTCTTATCTTTTAAAAAGTCTGATTAAATCAAAAGGTATGGGAGTTTGTTTAATGAAGCTTAACAATAAAATTTAAGTAGTTTTCTTATTCAGCTCTCGTAAGTCTTTTCGAAGTACCTTTCCAACATTACTCTTAGGTAAATCATCCACAAATTGAATATATTTAGGGCATTTATAGCGCGTCATCTCTTCATTACAATAAGCATGCAATTCTTCTTCGGTTAAGCTTGGATCGCTCTTTACCACAAATATTTTGACCGCTTCACCTGACTTGGCATGCTCTACTCCAATCGCCCCTACTTCTAAAACTTTAGGATGAAGTGCAACAACATTTTCAATTTCATTAGGGTAAACATTGAAACCAGAAACGATAATTAAGTCTTTCAATCTATCGACCAATTTAACAAAGCCATCAGTATTCACAATGGCGACGTCCCCTGTTTTAAGCCAACCATCTTCAGAAAGTACATTTGCCGTTTCTTTAGGACGATTCCAATAGCCTTGCATCACCTGTGGTCCACGAATACAAAGTTCACCCGGCTCATCAAATCCCAAATCTTTACCATTTTCATCCCTTACACAAATTTCAGTAGATGAGATTGGGAGCCCAATATTTCCGCTAAATCCTGTGATATCAATGGGATTAATACACGCAGCAGGTGATGTTTCAGTTAAACCGTAAGCTTCTACCAAGACATGTCCTGTAACAGCTTTCCATCTGTTAGCTACGTCCTCTTGAACTGCCATGCCTCCGCCTAGAGCAAGTTTCATTGTTGAAAAATCGAGGTCGGCAAAACCAGGGGTATTTAATAGACCATTGAATAAGGTATTAACTCCAGTGATATAAGAAAATTTAACTCCAGATAGTTCTTTTACAAAACCTGGCATATCTCTAGGATTTGTTATCAATACACTATTTGCTCCAATTTTAAGAGCAAACATCGCATTCGCAGTCAGAGAAAATATATGATAAAGCGGTAAAGCAGTAATAAAGGTTTCTTGGCCATCATGTAGATCTTCAGAAGCCCATGAGTAGGCTTGGAGTAGATTCGCTATCATGTTTTCATGAGTTAAAGCCGCTCCTTTTGCAACGCCCGTAGTTCCACCAGTATATTGCAAGAAAGCCACATCATCATGATTTAAATCAGCATTAGCGAACGCTTGACCCTCACCTTGCTTTAAAACATCATGAAAACGTATCGCATTTGGAAGTGAAAATGGTGGCACCATTTTCTTTACGTATTGAACCACAAAGTTCACTAATAATGACTTAGGGAATTTCGCCATATCACCAACACGAGTCGTGACTACGGTTTCTACATTCGTATGTTCGATAACGTCAGACAACGTATGCGCAAAATTCTCTAATATAACAATTGCTTTAGCATCAGAATCTTTTAATTGATGCTCAAGCTCGCGATCGGTATAGAGAGGATTCGTATTTACTACTATCAACCCAGCGCGTAATGCGGCAAATAAAACAATCGGGTATTGGATTAGATTAGGCATCATAATCGCGATACGATCACCTTTTTTTAGCCCCGCTTGATTCGTCAAGTAAGCTGCAAAATTTCCAGATAATTCATCTAATTCATTAAAACTAATCGATCTACCTAGATTGGTATAAGCCGGGCGATCTTTAAACGCAGCAATAGATTTTTCGAAACAATCTGAAAGTGACTTGTATTCACTGGTATCAATGAATTCTGGAACACCCTTTGGGTAACTTTTGAGCCATACTTTTTCCACGTTTATCTCCTTGGTTTCTTTATTTTTAGATGTCCATCTTATAATGAACTCTACTTATTTATTATCTGTATCCGCCTTTCCAAACGACAATAGTGCCTCTTTAAAGCGTAATACAATATCGCCAGCTTTTTCTATCTTTTTTATCCCAGCGACACTTTTTCCTGCTTGCCAAAACTCTTGCTTACCAGTCTCATCCATCGATGAATTGCGTAATTGAAAGGCTGCACGAATGGTATAAAACATACGCATCCAATGTTTACCTTTAGGATGTTTTAGTAACCAACTGGCAAGCTTACCTGGCTGGGTCCCTTGACTTTTAATTAGGTCGGTATTAATGATTGAAACAGGTACACCCGTTATTTTTTTACTTAAGATTATATCGCCTTCTTCTGCATCAACAATAGCTTGTTTATAAGGCTGACTACTATTGCATTCTTCAGTTGCAATAAAACGCGTACCTAGCTGACACGCATCAAATCCCATCAGCATTGCGTCAGAAAATTGTTTTTCATCACCAATCCCACCTGCACAAACCACGGGAACGTCGAATACCTTTAATTCATCAAGTAACTGTTGCTGAGTCTTAGCACCAGCGTGCCCACCTGCGCGATTGTTTACGGCAATTAAACCCTGCGCTCCACCATCAATACCTTTTTCCGCCCATTTCTTTTCAGTTACGTCATGATAAACAATACCACCATGTGGTGTTACTTTATCAACTACCCATTTAGGATTACCCAATGAAGTAATAAAGAAACGCACGCCTTCTTCTAAAGCGATATCAACCCATGCCACCATTTTATCATGATAACGTTTAGATGATTTTTCGATTAGCGCATTCATGCCAATAGGGTTATCAGTTATAGCTTTAATATCGCGTAAGGCTTGCCGAAAATCTTGCTTATGAACAAACGTCAATGATACTGGTTGTACTACACCCAAGCCCCCTGCTTTTGATACAGCAGCGACTAATTCAAAATTTGAACATGGGTACATCGGACCACAAATCACAGGAACTTCTACGTTGGCATGTTTGGTAAAAGGTGTTTCAATAATTAAGCTCACGTAGTGTCCTTTTTTACTTTTATGATCATTAAACTAATCTATTGTTTCAGAACTTAACAATTAAATTAAGGACTTATCTTATCAATTGGTGGTGAAAGTAACCAATGTACTTTTATTGTAGCAACAACATCGCCTTCTGCATCTTTTATTTGTGCCTCAACGATTGATTTTGTTGGCGCATCGATAACTTCAGGTGGTTTTGCTCTACCCGTTGCGATTAGACGGCCACGTGCTTTCTTTATATATTTAATTTCCAAATCGACAACTATTGCGCGCGTGTCATCTGATACTTTAGAAAACATCGCCAAACCACTAGCCATCTCCCCTAAATTAGCCAAGGCTATCGCATGAATACTTTTAAGATGATTTCTGACTGCTTTTCGATCTTTCATTGAGATACGAACCTCGCCATCACCAAGGCTTATTACTTCGGCTTTAATACTACCCGAATAAGGAACTATCCTACCTAACATGAAATTAAAGGTTTTTCGTCCGATCAAGGAGTGTCCAAATTTTTCCCACAGTGTTACTACACGATGGGGTTTATGTGATGTATTGGTGTTTTGATGACCTTGCTGCTTTGATACCAATGGAGTTCCCTTTAATTAAATATAATTATCTTTTTAGGTACGAGACATTAAAATAGAGCGTTTGCTCTATTTTAATTAAAGTCTACAATTTATTGTTTGTCAAGGTCGCTTCTAATAGTCAAATTTGGAATTATCAATAAATCATTTCAAATCTGTTTTACTTGCAGAAATGCACCACTACGTTTGCTTAGCCGGTGAAAGCTCTATCGGAATGTAAATAAACAATTTCCTCAGCAGTACTTTCTCTTCCTAAAATTTCATTACGATGCGGAAAACGTCCAAATTCTTGGATAATTCCTTGGTGATGTTTCGCAAAACGCACATTATCTTGAAGACCTCTTTTAGTAAAACAAGCCACGCATAAATCTTGATCGATTAAATCTTCACTGTGCATTAATGGCATGTATAAAAAAGAGACTTTCGATTTATCTATTTCGTCATCAAAACCTTTTGAAATCGCATGCTTAGCGATTTCAATTGCTTGTGATTCGGTTTGAAAACTTTTAACTTCACCACGAAACATATTTAAAGGAAATTGATCAAGAACAATACATAGAGCCAAACAGCCCTCAGCTGACTCTAGCCATTCATTGAGTTTGTGGTCAGCGGCAGATTGCCAAACAGCTTCAAAGCGTTGTTTTATCTCCGTATCAAATATAGATGTAGAATTGAACCATTTTTTTGAATTACTTTGGTCGTACCAAAAACCTAAAATGGATTGAATTGAATATTGTTTCATTGTCATTATTTAAGTTACCTTGCTTCAGCCTACTTTTTCCAGCGAAAACCACTAAAAAGTGGGGGGGTGTACTTTTAAGTCCTGTTTGATGAGTTTTTAATCGCCCAAGCAACATCCATTGCTTGTTTATTTTCTGAAACGTCGTGTACGCGAAAGATGTTAACTCCTGCATTTACACCCAGAGCTGTGGTTGCGCTGGTAGAGACGATCCGTTGTTCAGGGTCATTTACTCCTGTTATTTCACCCAAAAAACGTTTTCGACTGGTCCCTAAGAGTACTGGATACCCTAACTTGACTAATGACTCTAAGTCATTCAATAACAGCAAATTATGTTCAAACGTTTTCCCAAAACCAATGCCGGGATCGAGAATAATATTATCTTTTGCGATACCTGCTTGCATAGCTAGTGCTGCCCTGGCCTGTAAATATTCAAGCACTTCTTTACACACATCATCGTAGTATGGTGCATTTTGCATTGTTTTTGATTTGCCTTGACGGTGCATAAGCACAATCGGTGCTTTCTTTTTCGCGGCTAAATCTAAAATATCGATAGATTCCTCTGCCGCTGAAATATCATTGATCCAATTCGCTCCAGCATTCAATGCCATTTCCGCAACATGATTACTGGTGGTATCGACACTAATCACTACATTCTTATCTAATTTCCGAATACCTTCAATGACTGGAATGACTCTAGCAATTTGTTCTGCATCATCAATGGTTAAAGCGCCTGGACGAGTAGATTCACCACCAATGTCAATAATATCTGCACCTTGTTGTAACATCTGAAACGCACGCTTGATCGCAGCGTCTGGTTTATTATGTTGACCACCATCGCTAAAACTATCGGGTGTTACGTTTAAGATACCCATGAGCATTGGGGCTGACTTGTCTTTTTTATTGATCATAGTAGATTTTTGCTTGTTAAAAGAAATTAGAGTTTGTTACACAGGGAACGTATCATTAATAAAGAATTATTATCAATCATAAAAACAATGGTAGAGAATAAGAAGCGGTAAATGGACACCCCCCTACTTTTTTGCGAGCTTAGCGATTGTTTTTATCAATGAATAACTCATTTTTTGTCGACCTTGAATAACGGCATACTTAAGATACTCATAAATAGTCTTTAGAAACAGCTACATTCCCCTCAAGTAATTTCAACCTTAGCTAAAACCCAAAATACGGTGGTTCTGCAATTTTAGGTAATTCATATTCCTTTGGGTAATCGACACTCACAAAATACAAGCCACAGGCAGGAGCTGTAACTCCAGCTTGATTACGATCTTTGACTGCTAATAACTCCGAAAACCACTCTACCGCCCTCGCCTGTTTACCCACTTCAAATAAGCTTCCTACAATATTACGCACCATATGATGTAAAAAGGCATTTGCTACAATGTCGATGTAAATATAATGCCCTTCTCGAGTCACTCTGATTTCTTGTAATTCGCGTCGAGCGTGTTTGGCCTGACAGCCTGATGCTCGAAAACTACTGAAATCATTTTCACCCAATAATAACTGCGCAGCTTGATTCATTAAATCAGCATCTAAAGCGTCTTTAAACCAACACACTTTATTATAAATGATCGCGGGACGCGTAATGTGATTAAGAATAATATAGCGATAGCGTCGGGATTTTGCAGAAAATCGCGCATGGAAATCATCAGCTACGGGCTGTATCCAGCGCATCGTAATATCATCAGGTAAATTCGTATTACAACCCATCTTCCATGCTTTTTGATTGCGTTCGGCATCCGATTCAAAGTGCACAATTTGCCCAATACCATGTACGCCACTATCTGTTCTACCTGAGCAAGTTAGTTCTACGGCATGATTAGCTACTTTCGATAAAGATTTTTCAACTTCACCTTGTACAGATGGACCATGCGACAGACGTTGCCAGCCAAAGTATGCTGTACCGTCATATTCGATACACGCTGCGTATTTCATTTATTGAGACCCGCTAGAAAGTTAGACTAGATTATAATGGGTCTTTACAAGAATGATAGTTTCTAGGTTCTTGTATCTTTATTACTAATAATCCATACACAACAAAGCCGAGTTAAACTCGGCTTTGTTTATTAAACATATAGCATTAGAAATAAAGCATATTAACCGTTTTGGTGTAATAGCTCTTCTGCTTGACGTTTTTGATCATCATTTCCAGATTCCATGACTTCCTCAAGTGTGCTTCTTGCACCTTCGATATCACCCATGTCGATATATGCTTTCGCTAAATCAATCTTTGTTTCGATCTGTGAATCCCCTGCAACTTCATCGTCAGTTGCATTATCGTCATCAAGATCTAGGAACGATAAATTATCATCAAAGTCTGCAAGTAAATTATCATCACCATCAGCATCAAACTGCGCATTGATATCTTTAGCTTTTGACTTATAGGCATTGCTTTCTGGCATAATTTTATCAAATTCTTCAGAACCAATTTTAAGATTTAGATTTGCAGCTTCATTTACATCCTTACTTTTGTTTGTAACTGATACATCACTCTCTAAATCAATATCATCTAAAAGATCAATTTCAGGTAAATCACTACTATCTTCGCCTATTTCTGCATTCAATAAGTCTTCTAATGAATCATCATCAAAGAGGAAGTCTGTATCTTCTATTGCATCATCAATCGATTCTTCAGCATCATCTATGACTAAGTCAGACTTACTATCTGTCTCTTTGTCATCAATGGTCATTGAACCAAAATCTTCGTCTAAATCAATTTCGAAATCATCGTCTAGGTCGGCTATTTCGATAGTGTCACTAACGACATCAGAACTTTTTATATCTTCAAGTTCACTCATATCCAGTGCACTATCCAAATCTAAATCATCAAAGTCATCGAAGTTATCAATTTCTGTATCCAGATCAACTTCATCAAACTCATCTAAAATAGTATCTTCAATTAGGTCTTCCGCACCGATGTCGTTAACTGTATCAGTGACTTTATCACTCATGTCAGAGAACGAATCTTCAGCATCAGCTTTAGATGCCGCTATCGCAGTACCTGCAACCATGGCTGCACCTGTTGCTGCTCCAGCAATACTGCCCAAGGCTGATCGATCGTAGAGTTTATTATCAGGTAATAAAGTATTACCCCATTCACAAATCTCATCCCAATAATTCTGTTTTTCGTTAGACTCTAGCGCCATGAAGGTTTTAGTCGCTTCTTCAAATGCTTCTGCATTACCTGAGGCTTTATAGTTTTCTAGTAACTTAGCATGTAAAGCCGGATTATCAGGGTATGTTAGTAAAGCACGTTTAATTTCTGACTCTGCTTGTTCATGTAAGCCATAGACTATGTAAACATCAGCTTCTTGGATTAGATCATCCAAGTCACCATCTGTTTGAGTCGTAGAAATCGCTTCATCTTGTGTATTTATATCTTGGTTCTGACTCTCAACAAAATGAGTGTCTTCATAAGCTTGTTGATCATCAAAATTAGTTTCGATTAATTCTTCTTCAATTTCTTGCTCATTTAAGCCACTATCTATTAGATCTGAGAAGTCTTCAGCATCTCCATTTTTATTCTTACGTCGACGCATGAAGGCAAAACCGCCAAGTAGCGCAAGTGAACCTAGTCCAGCAGCTAAACCAACGGGTGAAGTTACCAAGCCCATGATATCCATGCCGCTTTCTGGCTCAGATTTAAATGCATTTGTTTCTGGCTCTTGTTGAGCTACTTCAATCTCTGGCTCTGGCGTAAATTGCTCAGGTGCTTGACTATTATTATCAACAACAGCAGTGTCTGGTGTTACACGAACGATTTCTCCATTTTCAGAAGCTAACTCTCCTGCCACTTGCTCTTGGATCTCACTCCCCATACTAGTAACAGCCGCATCGTTATTTTGCTGGGCTCCTTGAGGGTTATTTGCTGATAGTCCAGACTGTAAACCTGCTAACTGTTCACTTTTAAGTGCAATTAAACGATTCTTTTTACGTAATAAAGACTCAAGTTCTGATACACGAGATCTTAATTCCGTACTCTCTTGTTGTTTTGTAGTAAGTGACTCTGTTAACAGTGCAACTTGCTTATTCAAGTCAGCCACAGCAGCTGAGTTACCGTTAGCACTTGAGCTAGATGCATTATTGCTATTACCCAGGACTTCAATACGTGCTGGATTAGATTTACTGCTTTTGTTACTACCATTACTAGCAAGTTGTGTACGATTAGCTTTCCACGCTCTAGCTTGAGCTATGATTTCAGCTTTAGCCTGTCGTGCATTTAAGCTTCTCGCTTCCTGAACGCTA
>CALFUP010000140.1 GCA_937929875.1 uncultured Cocleimonas sp.
TTTTTCTCAGAATCTTTAAGATGATCTTCTAACTTAGCGCTAGTATTGCAAGGTTGTACAAAGCAGGGGAGTTGCGGATATTGATCTGCAATGTCTTTTGACCAATTCAAGTCAGCTTGGTCTGCTACGACGAATTTTAATGAAACGTTATCAAGTGATTCGCAAGCTTCCAAACACCGATCTAATCCACGCTTTTTAAATGACATGCCTGTTGAAGGTGGCTTAGGGCTTAGGGTGAGTTGGTCGAGTAATGAAAACCAAGGTTTTGCAATACTGCCTTGCGTTTCCATTGAGAATTTATAGCCTTTTGCTTGGCCTAAAGTAATCAGCTCTGCCAAATCTTGTTGTGCGGGGTTTCCCCCAGATAGCGTCACCCAGAGAGGTTTATTGTCGCTGAGTTTTTCGATTTCTGCTAAGACTGATGTCGCATCCATCGGCTTCCAATCAGCTTCAAACTCGGGTAGTACGGCATAGCCCGTGTCGCACCAGCTACAGCGATAGTCACAGCCACCAGTTCGTACAAAAACGGTTTGAACGCCTATTAAGGCTCCTTCACCTTGAATGGTAGGGCCGAATACCTCTGAAACGGAAATCAGAGCCTCTGAAATGACAGTACTGTTGAGCTTGTCGAACACACCCCCCCACTTTTCAGTAGTTTTTCCATCTGCTTTTATGGATTTTGAGGGGTTCATGCGTGTGTTGCAGGACGATATTCTGCCCATGTTTTCGGTGTTTCACTGATGCGCATGGCGCTAACTTCTGGCCATTTTTCTTTTGCCCAATCGAATAAGAATTTAGCCATGAATTCTGCGGTGGTACCATCGTGACCGAAAACTTCATTAAGATGACGATGATCTAAGGTTTCGTCGATGTATTTTTTTAAATCATCTAAATCATGGTAATCGCGAACAAAGCCGTATTGGTTTAACGCCGCTGCTTGCAGCTCTACTTCGACTATATAGTTATGTCCATGCAGGCGATAACATTGATGTGATTCAGGCATGTTGAGCAGTTGATGCGAGGCACTAAACGTAAACTGTTTGCTTATGGTATACATTATGATTGCTCTCCCAGTCTCTGATTAGAAATAATATTTTGCCAGTATTCAGTATCTGCATATTCTGTTGGATCTTGTATATCAGCAAGGTGGAAGGCTTCGCGACGTTCTACACAAGTACCGCAACGACCGCAGTGAGTGTCTAAACCTTTGTAGCATGACCATGTTTCATTCACAGGTACGTCATATTTGGCTGAATCACGCGCTATTTCCGTTTTATCTAAGCGTAGATAAGGAGCATATAGCTCGATATTTCCACTCACGCTACTGTCATCGTTTAAGCCTTGAAGAGCGTGGTTTTGCATGACTGCAAATGACTCAATAAACTCTGGACGACAATCGGGATAGATAAAATGATCACCACCATGGACAGCTAATGCAACCGTGTCTACTTTTTGTGATGTCGCTAAACCAAAGGCAATTGTCATCATTATGGCGTTACGGTTTGGTACGACAGTGACTTTCATGCTGTCTTCGGCATAATGTCCATCTGGTATATCAATATCATCAGTGAGAGCAGAACCCGTCAACTGAGCGCCTACATTGCTCAAATCGATAATGGTATGGGGGACGTTTAACTGGTTTGCGCATTTAGCTGCAAAATCCAATTCTTTACGATGGCGTTGTCCATAATCAAATGACAACAGTGATGCAAGCGTGCCTTCTTTCGCGACTTTATAAGCTAAAGTAACTGAATCAAGACCGCCCGAACAAATTACTAGGGCTTTCATATTTCCTTCAATTGGAGAGTATTCTCCACGTGTTTTTTACCTGGTGCGTCGACAGGAGTAAATCGGATGATTTACCAGTGGCGGGATTATAGCGGAATAGTTTTAAAATGCGAGTAGCTGAATATCGCTAATAGGTAGAACAAATACATTCTACTTTTGACCTATAAAAAAGATTTTAAAATTGATGTGAGTCAAGTCAGCATTATTAAAATTGCTAGTTAGGAATAAAAAAACCGTCAAAAAGTGGGGGGGTGTCATTCCTAATCATTTATCATTATATTTCATTACATAACATTGAATTGAATTTTAGTGAAAAGAGAGCGTTATGAGTACCAATACATCGACTAAATCAAATGTGCTAATTTGGGTCCAAATAATGATAGCAGTGATGCTAATTGCATGGTTATCCTATGATTTTTTCCATACCGTTTTTAATGGAGTGACTTATAAATTAAGACTGAATGATCAACTATATTTTAGTCAACATCCCTTCGTTTTTATTGTGACTGTGGGTATTAAGCTAGCTCTGTATGCTTTTTGTTTTTGGTTGGTACGTGACTGTTTCAAAAAGCTGAAAAAATAACGGTTGTTCAAGGTCACTTAGATAGGTTGTAACGCCAAGGTTGAGCGATCTTAAGTATCTATAGCAGGAACCGGATAACGACCGTAAACCGTTTCGTTTCCTTGCTCTGGATGACTGGGTACATTAAATGCCAGCAACAGGGAAATACCTGCCAGAACAGCTCCAATATAAAAAACTAAGGATGGGGAAGTAATCCAAAGCGCACCAAAAATAACAGGGATAATCACCGCAGCAATGTGATTAATGGTAAAAGAAACGCCTGCAGTTGAAGCAATATGAGCTGGGTTAGCAATTTTTTGGAAATACGTTTTTTGTGCAATAGCCATGGCAAAAAACAAATGATCAATAATGTATAAAGCCACGGCGATATTTGAATTCTCGACCAAAGCATAGCTAATAAATACAGCAATCAAACCAATGTATTCAATTATTAACGCCTTTCTCTCTCCAATAACACCAATCAGTTTGCCAATGCGTGGTGCAAGAAATATATTAAAACTAGCGTTAACTAGAAATAATAAAGAGATTTCGCCGACGCTAAAACCAAACTTTTCGACCATCAAGAAGCCAGCAAAAACGATAAAAATTTGACGCCGCGCGCCACCTAAAAATTGAAGTGCATAATAGAGCCAGTAGCGTTTGCGAAAAATCAGGTTTTTACTCTGCTGAACCTTTTCAGGAAAAGTCTCGAAACTGGACCAAGCATACAGTGCTATCAATATTGAGACTCCACCACCTAAGACATAAATCCATTGGTAGTCGATTTGTAGGTATTCAAACAGAATCCACACTAAACCAAACGCCACGATAGATGCAGCTGCTTTGGCTGCAATCACCTTACCTAAGAACTCAGGCGCTTCTTTTTTACTTACCCACTGTAAAGATAGAGAGTTTTGTATGGTTTCGAGATAATGAAAACCCATCGACATTAAAACAGTAGTGAGATAGAAACCTATCGCCGAAGGGAAGAATCCTGTTAACAAGGTTCCTAGACCTAGCATGACTAGCGAAACGTAAGCCATTTTTTGTTCGCGGATGAACATTAAAATGAAGATGATAGTAAAAGCTAAAAAACCTGGTATTTCGCGAAGGCTTTGCAAGATGCCTATTTCGACACCTGTAAATGCCGCTCGCTCAATCGCAAAATTATTTAATAGGTTATGCCAAATAGCAAAACTAATGGAAGTACCAGCAGCAACTAATAAGAGTAATAATTCAGGAGAGTTTTTAGTGATTTTCATTTTTCTCTCCTAATTTATACTTTTAGTATTCTAGTTTGCGTTTAGCTTTAGTCAGTTCAAGGTGTAAATTATGAGCTTACAAGCGTAAGTGATTAATTTTCAAACGCAGAAATGGCTAAAGCTAAGCGTGAAATAGATTACTAAAAAGGTTAGTTTGTGAACTGAACCCACGGATATTTCTTATCATCTTTAACGTGGCTCCAAAACAATATTCCTGATTCACGCCAAGGATCTAAAACGATGCCCTCTGGAACACCTTTACCTTTTGCAGATACGACTAAAGTACTGTGTTCTTTCCAGTAGTTTCTTCTGAACGCAACGCCATGAAAAAATGTTAACGACTTCATAGGGCGATTAATCTGTTTACCCATGTCATGAGTCCACTGCCAGCATAAGCCTCGAGGGCGTTTGCCATAATTCACTAAGACATTGTGATAAAAAGGAGGGCTCATGAGTTTGTATCTATTCGCCAATACCTTAGGGTAAAGGACAGCTTCACGTGCGACAAAATTTGCTTCGCTTGCCACGATATTAGGACCTAAAGTCATAATCGCTTTACGTAACTCTTCAATTTTTAATACATCTTCGGTAGCTATAGCTGAAACCAACGTATTACCTTTTTTATCAAGGCTCACACCATCATATCGAATGGAGCTACAAGCACTGATTAAAAGTAAAGTAGATAAAATTAAGCTAATTTTTATCGTTTTCATATTGAATAAACCCTTGGTAAGACTAAGCTAATTGGTCTTGATTTCATATTCTATCAGCCTTCTGATTTTACAGTTTGAGTAGGTATGATTTTTACTCTAGTTGGATAATATTTTTTCCAGCGAAACATAGGGTCATCAGCTGTTTTTACCCAATATAATTCGGCTGATTCACGCCAAGCATCAAGAATAATGGCATGCCGAATACTTTTTCCTTTAGCCGCAACTGTTAACACGTTATGTTCTAGCGCTTCATTTTGGAATGCTACTGCACGCTGTAATGTAAGTGTATTAAATGTTCTTCCCTTAACAATATGATCACTCATGTCCCGAGCAAAGTGATAGCACAAACCTTTCTTGCGTTTACCCGTGTTAACTAATACATTTTGTGAGTTAGGAGGAGATACTAACTTATATTCATTGGCTAAATGCATAGAGTATAGAACCGCTTCTCTAGCTACAAAGCTCGCTTCAGTTTTATCAATGTTGGGGCCTAAATTGTTAATCGCTTGAGTCAGTTCTTTGATTTTAAATTGAACTCTTGAGTCAATAGCTGTGACGATAGTTTTTCTTTGTACTGGGTCAAAACTTACGTTGTCAAAGCGCACGTCTCTGACTATAGGGCTACCACATGCGGTCATCAAAAGACTGCTGATTAGCAAAAAAAGTGCTGATTTGAGATTCATTTTCTATGTTTCAGTTAACGGTTTTGAACAACACATGATGTAATTGACGCCAACATCTGTTCCTAGTTTATAGCTTTGAAAAATCGGATTGTAAGTCATTCCGACAATATTTTCTAAAATTAAACCTGCTTCACGCGCCCAAGTTTCAAGTTCGGATGGTCGAATAAATTTAGCATATTCGTGGGTACCCTTTGGCAATAAGTTCATTACATATTCTGCGCCGACGATAGCAAATAGAAAAGACTTCGGGTTTCTATTGATAGTAGAAAAAAAGACTTTTCCACCCGGTTTCACTAAATCACTACAGGCTTGAATAATTGAACTGGGGTCTGGTACATGCTCCAGCATTTCCATGCTACAAACCACATCGTAAGTTTCCCCTTGTTCTTCTGCGAGTTCTTCAACAGTAATTTTTTGATACTTAACGTTTTCAACACCTGTCTCCAGTGCATGTAATTCAGCCACAGACAATGGTGCAGTGCCCATGTCAATCCCCAGCGTATCTGCTCCACGTAGCGCAATACTTTCAGCAAGAATTCCTCCACCACAGCCGACATCTATAACTTTTTTACCTTTCAGCCCATTTGCATGCTTATCAATATAATCTAAACGTAAAGGGTTGATCTCATGCAACGGCTTAAATTCGCTGTTGCGATCCCACCAGCGATGAGCCAGGTCTTCAAATTTTTTGATTTCATTAGGATCAACATTTCTTTCGAATTGTGTTTCGACTTTCTTCAGGTTTACATCATCAGATTTATCTTTTACATCATCGTTTTTAGTAGAAGCTTGCATCATTTGCTTACTCAATTTATATGGGTAATTGCCAGTAAGTTTGTCCTGACAGTTTTGTACGTTACTATAGCAAAACTGGATTCAATTTAATGTAAAAATGATTCGATTTCTCCTCGGAATATTGTTGGTACAAGCAGCGACTGTAGCTCTCGTGTTAATATCACCAGAGATGCATGGTATCGCCTGGTTTAGACTATTTATTCCATTATTGGTCATAGGGTTTTTTGCAGCATTTTGGTTTGCCTCAATGGCGAAGCATAAAACCAAAGACGAAATTAGCGTAGCCACAGCACAACATATTCGTGAGAAAGAAAAAATCCAGCTCAATGCTGAAAGAGCAAAAACAAAGCTAGTTCAAAAGACTCAACAACAAATTGCTAGAGAAAGCAAAATTGCACATAGTAAAGCCAATTTCAAAGTAGGAGCAGCATTTGCGGGTACTATTGGCTTTGGTGCCTTGATGTTATTAACGGAGTTATTGACGTTGGGCTTATTAACAATCACGACAGCGGGTGGTGCATTAGGTGGGTATATCTTTAGAGCGAAGAAAGATTATGGTCAATTATTGGATAATAAAAATAATAAGTTATTGAAAGTAATCAAAAAGAAATAAGGTTTTAGTATTTGACACTATCCTGATTAATTTACTGATATTTACTTTTCTAAAGCTTTTCTCAATTCGAGAACTTTGAGTAAATCTATGATGAAACCTCATTATATGTTTATTGATATGCAAATAGAATTATGACAATCTCACTGGCAAATAATATTAATATATTTGGTTCATAAATATGATCAAGCTTCACCTTTTAATTCTTACTCTATTCGCATCAATAATTCTTACAGCATGTGGTGGGGGAGGCGCTGATGCTTCAAATGAAAATACCTCAGGAGCAGATACCTCAGAAGCAGATACCTCAGACGGAAATAGCTCAGAAGGAAATAGCTCAGACGGAAATAGCTCAGACGGAAATAGCTCAGAAGGAAATAGCTCAGAAGGCGCTTCCGTAAACAGCGCTCCAACGACAAAAGTCTTATTGAGCCAATCAAGAACGTATCCCGCGCTCACTAGTTCAATTACTCAGCATATAAAGATAACCGAGACACGTCTCAATAATGATGGAAGTAAATACGATTTATGGGCGTATTCATATTCTCCTACTAAAATTGAGAGGCGCATTACTTTTGAAGGTTATGAATCTAATAACCTTCCTGCTTCTGAAGGTCAGGAATTTTATTCTGTTCTGAGTGAAGAGGAAATTTATGAATACAGTCCTTTCCCCATTATTCCCACTAAGAACCAGCGTAAAAAAACTATCATTGCTTATGTAGGAGGAGAAGCCTACTTAAGTGGGATTGTTTACGATTCTCTTGAAGCATTGATTTTCAATAATGAAATTCCTCCTAAACTTATAAATAGTCGAATAAAAAAAGAGCCAGAACTGCTGCAAAATGGAATTCAACAAGGTACAAGCTTTTGTGATGATAAACATGTGTCCACAGGTGAAATCTATTTTTCAGCAACTGGCAGTGGCTTTTGGCAGATTGGAGACAGCGTAACAACGACTGTCCAAAATATTGGCCCGGTAATCCAATGTGATGACAATGATATACCTTCTATTGTTGGAAGTTATGATTTGACGACTGTTGCTACTAATACCTTAACTAATTACCACTCTATATTTAGGCTACGTGGTAGAGATTTCCATAATGTGATTGAATTTACAGATCGTCAAATTACCAAAACAAGCTCTGGAGAGGTTGTTCTAGAGACTAATTCAAAGACATATTTGCAACATTTCACAGGAAGAATTGCTGAAACAGAAACAAGCTGTTTAGGAGCAGCTAATGACTCAAATTCACTTTGTAGTTCTGAAGATAATGTAGCCACTAATGTGCCTACGATACCTGAAATATAAAAAATTATTGAAGCATGATGCTAGGGAAAAGTGAGATGTTTTTTGTCACTCATTACTCGAAATACTGATTATTTTATCCGCTTTGAATATTCTGATGAGGGTATTTAATAGAGAGATAAAAGCACACCCCCCTAGTTATTTGAACATCTTTTTAAGTTCTTTTTTAGTACTGCTGTTTAAACTGCAAAATCCCCAATAGCGCAACACCCACTACCCTGATAGCTCCTGCAACAATTAATGGCATTGAATAATTGCCTGTAACTTCCGCGATGGTTCCTGAAATTGCAGGAGCAACGATTTGCGCTGTTCCATAACTTAGTGTCAATCGCCCCATGGGTTTTGCGGGTTTAGTGGGATAAAACTTGCCAACCATCGTCAGCATTAAGCTAACAATACCCATAAAAGTAGCACCGAAGAAAAAACCGCTAATCAAAACGCCCGCAAGACTATGATTCAAGGCAGGAATAATAACGCCAATAATATTAATGATAAGGGCGAATGAAATCGCTTTTAATTCCCCTGTTCTGCGTGCCACTCTATCCCAAAAAATACAAGATGGAGCCGCTGCTAACCCTACGACTAACCACACTAAAGAACCATTGCCTTTGAGATTGGGTTGCTGATCTACTATGGCTACTAAAAAAGTAGCACTGATCACATAGCCAATACCTGCACAAAAGTAAGCAGCGTAAAGCAACAGCATCCAATTTCTTCTAGGAGGTTTATCGACCAGGGATTTGTCAGTAGCTGTCGCAACAGTACTTTTATTAGGCTTAGGTAGCCATAACCATGCTGGTATAGCCAGCAAAGCCGCTATTACGGCAAACACTTGCCATTGTTGCGCAGCGCTAAAATTCGATAAATAGGATTGTGTTTCAGTAAAGCTGTCTGACATTAACATCGCAAAAACAGCGGTTACTGCTATACCAACGCCAACGCCGCCAAAGTGCAAACCCAATTCAGGTTTATGGCCGTTTCTCATCATCCAATTGAGTATCAAACCTGAGCCAATCAATAAGCCGCCGGCTGCGGTTAAACCCGCAAGAAAACGCATAATCGACCACAAGATATAATTCTCGATAACCCCCATACCAATAGTCGAAATGATCGCTATTACCAAGCTAATTCGATACAACTTATCTTTGAGCTTTAAATCACTAATCGATGCAGTAATTAATACACCAGTCATATAACCCATATAGTTAATAGTTGCTAGCCAGCCACCTGTAGCATCATTTAAAAAAGTTTGATCGAGCATCACAGGTAATAGGGGAGTATAAGCAAAGCGTGCAATTCCCATAGTCAGTATTAGGCTGAATAAACCAGCCAGCATGACTTTTACTGGACTGCCGTCTGCTGTGCTAGTAGATGATTCTGAGGTTTGATTTTGCATGCTTCATTATAAGTGAATGCATGAAGCTAATTATTTTTATTTGAGAGTTTTCCCATATATAAATAATTAAGATTGGAAAAGCAGGGTTTGTGTTTAGATAAAGCACACTCCCCTAGTTTTTACACTATTTTTAATTAAAAAAATTGCTAATCAGTTACGTTTTAATGAACGATATCACCGAATTAACAATATCTTGATTACGTAAAATTCTACGATGTCCAAAACCTGAGCTAATTAACTTTTTAGCGTCGGGTCTTGATTGATGTAGTTCCAACACTTCTTCCATGGGGACTTCATGATCGGTTTCATCATGGATAAAAAATATTTCCCCTTCATAGCTTTTGATTGTATTAACGGGTGAGATACTATCCCAATCCCATTCTATTCCATATTTATCGCCGAACCTTTCATAACCGGCCTGTTGCATTGCTTCTGCAGTGGCTTGATTTAAATTGAATAAACTTGAAAATAAATCAATGATAAAAGAGACGCGAGAATAGGCTCCGATGAGTACAATTTTAGGTGATGTAATACCATATTTATTCATTCCTAATAAAATGGTACCCGTACCAAATGAATGTCCGATGGTCGCTGCTAAAGGTCCAAACTCATCTGCAATTACTGATAAAAGCTGTGAGGCTTCAAGCATATTGGTTCGTTTGCCCGGTGAATCACCGTGAGCAGGAATATCAGCCCCCACCACACGATAGCCCGCTTCATTCAAAGGCTCAATAAATTCTAAAAACTGAGACGTTCGGCCAGCCCAACCATGGGAAAGCAAGACTGTAGGTGCATTATTATCTAAAGAGTCATTGGTCCAAACTCTTAAAGCAATCTTTTTATCGTTAATCATTCGGTAACTTAAGGTCGCTTGCTCTCGAATTTTATCTTCACGCCGAGGTGCAGCTGCTTTCGGTGGTGTCATGAAAATTCTAAGTGCTAATTTACCCCCTAGTTTAGGTGATATAAGGGCTAAAACTTTGAAAGTGACGTTTAAAGCCATGAAATACATCTTCATTACTAACGGCATATTATTATTCTTAAAAGGGTGATCAGCTTTTTGAGTCATTTAAAATATCTATTGTTATTTATTATGAAAGGGTTTACCGAAGCAAAGGGTTTTAAAATGGTCATGCAAAGGGCTATATAACAGTCTATGTAATGGCATAAGTAATGGGATAAGTAATGGATTAGGGATTTACGTATAAACTGCGAAGAATCACAGGTGGGGTATTTTAGAACTAAACCATTAGCTATTCAGTAAAAATCTATTCAAGAAAGATTCTTTTTAAAACCTAAGCAATATGCCATTCTCCGTTCTTGTTAATGAGTTTTGCAGCTTTTAAGCCAAATGGTTCAGGGGTAATGTTGCGTTTGAAATTTAAAATTTCTAGCTTAATCGGTTCAATCCGAATCGCGACATAATCATCTACTTTCGGGCCGTCAGGGAAAAACAATTTCCAAGTAGGGCGCCAATATCGTTTCTTGATTTGGTTATCAGTTTCAATAAACGCATTGCCATACACAACAAGGTTTGCATCTTCTCTCGAATCTTCAAATGCTAATGTTATCTTTGGATTATTCCAAATTTCATCAACTTTTTTTAGATCAGATCTTGTACCTACCCAAATTTTAAAATGTGAAGGGTTTTGTGGATCAATGTCAATAATCGGTTGGACTAAACGACTATTACACCAGCCATCTTCACCTCGTGTCACTAAAAAGCAGTACTTGGCTTTTTTAAGCATGTGATGAGTGACTTTTAAGCAGTTGTCTAAACTCGTATCGTTTGCCGATAGTTTAGATTTTTTGTAATGACCCATTAATGAATTTGATATTTTTTTCAACATACTAAAGCCTCAATAACGTGAAAATAAAGCAACAAAAATTCAATTTTTTATACCGATTGAACACCCATTAAGTGATGCCGCATATTGACTGTAGCGCCCATTTTTTCGAAGATCTGATACAAGCCATACAGCGTACGATTATGAAATATAAATTCATCGGCTATCCGATCGATAGTCATCATCTCATGTAATACTTTCATCGGCTCTTTACCGCGATAGGTATAGTCAGAATGTTTTGCAAAATCATAAGATTCTTCCTTAAAAGGCTCGGTTACCCATTGGCCAAAGGGACGTAAGACTTTTTGATAAAACGCATTATCAGCTTGGGCATGTTTCATTCCTAATGCTTCGTATGCGGGAAATAGTTTTTCATAATCGTCTTCGAGATATGCTGACATCAAACGGGGAAATAGAACATTGAATTGATCTGATAAATGTCTTACGCAACCGAAATCAATCACCGTCATACTGCCATCGGCATGAAACAGATAGTTCCCAGGATTAGGGTCGGCATGCAAACATTGAAGCGATTCTGATGAATACATAAAGAAATCATAGAGTAACTGTGCCGCTTTATTTCGACTGTCCTGTGATGGATTCGTCTTTAACCATTGGTCTAGGTGGAGACCTTCTATAAATTCTGTCGTCAGGATTTTTTCAGTGCTGAATTCTGTGAAAACGGAAGGAATTGAAATGCCTTCGAGAGACACGTTTTGCTCAAACCACAAGGTGTTTTTAGCTTCAATCTTATAATCAACTTCCTCTTTTAATCTTGCTTCAATTTCATCTAATGATTGTAAAATTAATTGAGTATTCGACATGCCATGAGCAACGCCACGAATAAGGGTCATATCGCTGGCAATAGAAACCGCAATTCCCGGATATTGCACTTTAACGGCTAATTTAGTGCCATCATCTAACGCGGCTTTATGTACTTGCCCTAGGCTGGCGGCAGCAAAGGCATCGCTTTCAAATGTATGATAAATTTTTTCAGGTGGCTTATGCAGTTCCTCCAACATGATTTTACGCACTAAAACACGATTTAAAGGAGGGACTTGGTGGAATGATTTAGATAACTCTTTTCGATACGATTCGGGTAATAAGCCTTGTTCCATTCCTAACATTTGGGCAACTTTTAAGGCAGTTCCCCTTAACTGAGTCAAGGCACTGAACAGTATTTTGGCATTTTTATCATTGAGTATTTCTTTGTCTTGTTCTGCTTTTTGTTGAGACAGAAAAGGGCGCTTCATTTTATGTCGCAATTCACCTAAGCCCACTTTGGCAGCAGCTATACCAGCGACGCCAGTACGAGCCATTTTGCTTTCAGGTATGTATTTCTGCATGTTACTCAACCTTGCCTTTAGTCTCGGCCTTTGCTTTGTTACTGCTTTTACTTTTACTTTTACTTTTACTTTTACTTTTTTGCTTAGGTTTATTTTTGTCTTTCATGAAGCCACGTTTACTGATGGTTTCAGTTTCAGCAGATTCATCTGCTGTTGAATCCGACGTTTTATCGACTAAGCTTTCAAAGCTAGTCATTACATGCGTGCGGAACAAAAATGATATTAAATCCAATGATTTACCAATCATCCCTTGATCCAATATATTAGAAATAATCACCATGCTCTTATCCACAAACTGGGTAGTATTGGCAAAACCTTCTGAATCATCTTTCAACCAATAGGCTAATACACCTGTTTGATAATCCCAGAACAGTTTAGGCAGTAATTCTTGATAGGGTTGATCAGGAATTTCCCCTACCTCAATCGCAGCTTCCAGCATATCCGTCACCATCTGGGTATTGATTGTTTTGGTTTTACTGAGTAACGATGAGCCCGTAGTGGGGGAGTGATACGTTAACTTGAATACTTCCTGTAAGAATTCACGAGCGGGTAGCCAAAGTTGTAACTCAGTATCAATCAGCTGTTGTAGCTGCTCATGCAAAGTGTATTCATGAAAGTCCTCAATATCTTGTAGAGCTTCCATAACTTGCTGTTGGATATATTCGCAATATCCATAGAGTAATTTCTCTTTAGAAGGGAAGTAGTTGTAAATAGTGGCATCCCCTACGCCTGCGTGCCGTGCTATTTCACGCATTGAGGCTGATTTAAAGCCTTTCTCTATAATAATATCTACCGAGGCGTTTAAAATTTTCTCACGAGTTTTGGCTTTGTCTTTTTCACTTACTTTCATAGTAATGCCTTTATTAAGTCTTCTATGGCTATAAATTAGCATAAATACGTATTTAATGTATAGTAATTACATATTAAAAAATATTGTAGGCATAAAAATGAATGTTTATCTATTAATTGGAGGAATCCTAAGTATCGCTGCGGGTCTATTACATATAGGAATAATTATAAAAGGCCCAGACAGGTATCTGGATTAGTCTTCATGCCAGATAAAGTAGATGGGTTTGCATTTTGGAGTTCAATCGTGTGTTTTATTTTTGGTATGTTCTACGTCATAGGTACTTATGGTAGCCCTGATCAAGTGCAATATTTTTAAGCTTGCTAAAAGCGCCATTAACTTCCCCGAAGATCGCCGCAATAGAACGACTATTGCCTCACACTTCGTGAAAGTTAAAGACACTTTTTTTCTGCCCTTAAATCATATCGACTTAATCAGGACTTCCTTAACAAATATGGCATAACATCTAATCGTAATTATAAATGAGATAGCTAAGCATCTGATAGAATGTTGTTTTCTAAATTAAAACGACAACGACCACATGATAAAAGCCTTTTTCTACAGTGTTATTTTGGTAATAGCTATTGCGTTTATATTTATTGGAGATCATTTTTATGATGTCTATTATTCGACTGCGGATACTGGTTCACGGGCTGAATCAGAAGAGTTGACTAAAAAATCTACACAGAAACCTACAAGTCCGACTGAATCTATTAAATCGACAAATTCAGATTCTATTAGTCAGTCCAAATTAATAGAAATGACACCCCCCCACTTTTTGAATGGCTTTGATTGGTCACTACCTAATAAAACCCAAAAGACTCAATATTCTGGCTTAATTTCCGAAGAAGGTCGTAACCCTAATCTTAATATTAAACACTTTAAAATGGTGCTGTGGAGTGAGGCTAATCCCGCTCAAGGACAATATGATTTCTCGAGATTAGAATCGACTTTAAAACGCATTGCACCCACGCAAGTATTGGTGAGATTAGAAGTAAATTCCAGTTGTGAAGCGCCTCAATGGGCTTTGAAGCAATTACGAGAAACAAAACACAAGTCACTCATTTATTGGGATAAAACCTATCAAGACCTAAGCCGTCCTTTTATTAATGCCTTTGCAAAACGATTTGCGGCACATCCACAAATTATAGGTGTTCAACTTGGTTTAGCGGATGGTGAGTTTGGTGAAGCCGCTGATTCCTGTAATGACTATGACAATAAAAACGGCTGGGGTGAATTCTGGATGTCGCCATCCGAACGCCAAGAAGCAGAAAGCCAATTTGGTTTTAACCCTGAAGTATTCACCCAAGCTTCAATCGCCAATATCGATATTTACGCAAATGCTTTTGGTGAGCATAAACATAAATTAGCCTTTACTAATATCGGGACTTTATATACTTATGGCGAAGGCTCAAAACCTTACAACCAAAAGCTAAAAATCATTGCAAAATATGCGCTTGAAAAAGGCTTGGGAAATAGAGATGGCGCGGTTGAACGATGGATGAGTTATACCGATAAAGTCTACGGCAGTGTCTTTACCGCTATGCCAGATGGCAGCTGTAGGCTTGATGTCGATGAAGCCTATATGCGTAAATTGCAGGGGCGTTATTGGGGCACAGAAAACGAATTTTACGGTAATAAAGGCTATGTTATTGATGCAATGGGGCCAGTTAAAAATCACCCCTATCAATTCATGATCAGCTCTTTACGCGCCTTGCAAATGCGCAGAAATTTTATGACTATCACAGACATGCGAAAGATTAATCATGCTGATTATAAGACGCAAGAGTTTATAAATTACCTAACGTTAACCATGGGTAAAAACCATAAAGACACGCCTGATGCTTTTGTCTTGATGGGCGAGCGCTATATTGCGCCATACCGACTTGCTGATCAAATGGATGCGAATTGTGTAAACTCACAAAAAGATAAAGTAGCAGTCAGATCATTTGGTCGTTGGCTTACCGAAAGTCCGCAGAACGCATCAGTTGAAAACTCTCCGGCGATTAAAATTCGTATGCCAAAATCAGAAAATAATTGGTATCAAGGTTACTACTTACCCAATGGCATTGATTACGAATACTTTGCTCGATCAGCCAAACAATTTAGCTTTGACTTAAATGATGAACTGAGTCAATTACGCTGTAAAAATGCTTGTGAAGTTGAAGTCAAAGCAACCTTCAAAGACACAGTAAAAACCAACTTACAGTTACATGTGTTAGAAGGGGTGAGTTCTCAAATACAAACCTTGGGGGACAATAAAATTAAAACGGTTAATTTTAGAATTAACGCTAAGTTTAATCAAAATTCTAATCAAGGAAAGGAACAATCAGATCTAAGTCTAATAAGTGATAGTGAAGCCATCCCATTGATATTAATGCGTATTAACTTCCTTGATTAATGTTTGATAGATGACAGTAAAACCTAATAAGCCATGTTACAAATAACCAACGCGATAGCTATACCCGAAGACGAAATCGATCTAACTGCGATTCGTGCTCAGGGTCCGGGTGGGCAAAACGTGAATAAAGTATCTTCGGCAATCCATCTGCGTTTTGATATTAGTGAATCTTCACTACCCGAGTTTTACAAGGCTGAATTATTAAAACTGTCTGATAGTCGCATCACCAAAGAAGGGGTGATTGTAATAAAAGCGCAAACGCACCGAACCCAAGAAAAGAATCGAACAGAAGCATTAGCGCGTTTACAACAACTGGTCAAAAGCGTGGGTATTTTTAAGAAGCCTCGAAAAGCTACAAGACCCAGTAGAAATGCCAAAAGAAAACGCGTAGACAGCAAAACCAAGCGAGGTAAAACTAAATCGCTAAGAGGAAAAGTGCCTAGAGAATAGGGTTAAAGTTAAAGGAAGAAGACGTGGCGATTAAATTTCAGTTGCTTCATAAAAATGCCAACTGGCTTTATACAAAACAAAGTGACGTGGTCTAAAGTATTCAAAAAGTAGGGGGGTGTGCTTTTAATAAGCGCTTTTAAGTAGATTCTTCTTATATATATTTAAGCTACTTACAAATATATAAAATAAAAAAACAGGCTTATAGTCACAATTTATGATAAAACCTTAAGTAGGATTAAGATTTTTCAAAGTTTAAGTCCATTTTTTAAATGGCACTGGGTTTATGAGATAGAGTTGTGAGGGTTATTTCATTGTAATTAAGGGCGATAAACTTGTAAGGGGTTATTTGTTTTTGATTAGATGAAATTTTAAATAACACTGTATGTCGTGAGCACTAGGGATTGACTTGTCTCCTGCAAGCCAATCCCTAGTTTTTTATAATATTGACAATGATAAAAGTTAACTTAATCCCTAATCTGCCATTTCCAAATCTTCCGCAATTGCCTCAACGCCCGCTTTAGCACATTCTTCATCAATCTCTCCAGAAGGCGCACCACTTACGCCCACAGCGCCATAAATAACGCCACCCACATTAATCACCACACCACCTGCCGACATTAAAACGCCATCGAATCTACCCACGCCCGTGTTGGCACGTTCAGCCATTGCAGATGTATCCGCACTAAAATTAACCGCCGTAAATGCTTTGGCTTTACTAATCGGAATCGAAATAGGCGGCGCCAGAGTATCGCGAGCGACGGCTTGAATAATGCCGTTTTTATCAACCACCGTAGCCGTCGCTTGGTAACCTTGTTTACGGCATTCGAGCATCGCAGCGGTTGCAACAGCAATTGCTGATTCCGCAGTTAAGCGTTTAATATCAACCGTCATCGCTTCATCTTCGGCAATCGCAGATGAGCCGAATAATACTAATGATGATAAACATACTGATAGAAGTGTGTTTTTTGTAATCTGTTTCTTTAGATGTGTATTCATTGTCGTTCCTCTGGCTTGGCTGTTGTTTATTGTTATCGTTGCGAATGTTATTACTGTTGTTGTTATGATTTTTATCTTTTCCATTTAAGAAAAATCTCCCACAAATGTCAATTATCTCTCTGTAAGTATAAAACCGCATTATTCTATCAATTTTAGCTGTCTGATTTATGTGTAGACTCAGGTGTAATACGGTATTATCCAAGACTATTTTTTACAGCTATTGAGAGTTCGCATGAAGCACGCTACGGGTAAAACCATTTTCTTAAAAGACTACCAACAACCTGCATTTTGGATTGATACGGTAAACCTAGAGTTTGATCTGTTTGATGATCACGCGATCGTTACATCAAATGTGTTATACCAAAGAAATGCTGAGGCTACAGAAACGAATTTAGAGCTATTCGGCGCTGAGTTAGAGTTACAAAAAATCAGTGTTAACGATTACGAACTATCAACAAGCGATTACAGCATTGATGATGAAAGCCTAACGCTAACGAATCTAGCCGATGAATTCACATTAGAAGTTATCACTAAAATCTACCCTCAAGACAATAAATCGCTTGAAGGTTTATACCAATCTAGCGGTAACTTCTGCACGCAGTGTGAAGCGCAGGGCTTCCGTAAGATTACCTACTTCTTAGATCGTCCCGATGTCATGGGTAAATTCATTACAACAATTCGTGCAGATAAAGAAAAGTACCCAGTACTATTATCTAACGGTAACTTGATTGATTCTGGTCTGATTACCGGCGAAGAAAATATCGGCAAACACTACGCCGTATGGGAAGACCCATTCAAAAAACCCGCGTATCTATTTGCATTAGTCGCAGGTGATTTAGAACACGTAACAGACAACTACACCACAAGCTCAGGCAACGAGGTTAAGTTAGAGATTTACACCGAAGCGCATAATATTGATAAATGCGATCACGCCATGCAATCACTCAAACGCGCGATGAAGTGGGATGAAGATCGTTTCGGACTAGAATACGATCTAGATATCTACATGGTCGTCGCCGTTGATGACTTCAATATGGGCGCAATGGAAAACAAAGGCTTGAATGTATTCAATTCAAAGCTCGTATTTGCCAGCCCAGAAACAGCCACAGACAACGACTACATCAATATCGAAGCCGTAATAGGACACGAGTACTTCCATAACTGGACAGGAAACCGCGTAACCTGTCGTGATTGGTTCCAGCTTAGTCTAAAAGAAGGCTTAACCGTTTTCCGCGACCAAGAATTCACCGCTGATTTACACTCGCGTGCGGTAAAACGCATCGAAGACGTACGCATGTTACGTACCCACCAATTCGCAGAAGACGCTAGCCCAATGGCGCACCCGATTCGTCCAGCTTCGTTTATGGAAATCAACAACTTTTACACGCTGACCGTTTACGAAAAAGGCGCAGAAGTTGTGCGTTTGTACAACACACTCTTGGGCGAAGACGGCTTCCGCAAAGGTATGGATTTATACTTTGAACGCCACGACGGACAAGCAGTCACCACCGAAGATTTTCTCGCGGCAATGGCCGATGCAAACAATGTCGACTTAAGCCAAATGCAAAACTGGTATTCGCAAGCAGGCACGCCAACCGTAGACGTAACGATGGACTACGACTCAAATGCCAACACTTGCACCTTAAACTTCACGCAGGTTTATACCGACACGCCAGAAAATAAAGCAGAACAAAAACAGCCGTATTTAATTCCCATTAAAATTGGGTTATTAAAAGAAAACGGCAAAGAAATACTCAGCGAAACGGTTCAACTAAGCAGTCAAACACAAAGCGTCACTTATGAAGGTATTCCATTCAAACCTTTACCTTCGTTACTGCGAGATTTTTCTGCGCCTGTTAAATTAAACTACGATTACAGCGTTGATGACATGATCTTCTTAATGCGTCACGACACCGACTCGTTTAATCGCTGGGAAGCCAGCCAACGGCTCACCAAAACACTCATGCTAGACATGCTTGAACGCAAAGCTGCAGGCGAAGCTTATGGTGTTGAACCAAGAATAATCGATGCCTTCCAAGGCGTGTTAATGGATGATAACTTAGACAACGGCTTAAAAGCTGAAGCGCTATCGCTACCGTCTGAAAATGATATTGCAGAAGCAATGGCTTACATGGGTGAGAAGGCAGATCCAGAAGCGATTCACGAAGTGCGTGAGCTAATGCAAAAAACGATCGGCTCAGGACTGCGCCGACCATTAGAAAACCTCTATGGTCAGCTCATCAATGACCTTTCAAAAGGCGCATACTCACCTGATGCAATCAGCATCGGCAAACGCCGCCTTAAAAACGTCTGCCTAAACTACCTCGGCACACTCAACGATCCAGCGATCAGTCAATTCACATACCACCAGTTTAAAACCTCTATGCAAGCCGGCGGCAACATGACCGACACCTTAGCCGCGTTAAGTATACTGGCGAGCATCGAATGCCCAGAACGTGAAATGGCCATCGTCGATTTCGAAGAAAAATGGCAACACGATACCTTAGTCATGGATAAATGGTTCGTAATGATAGCCACCTCAAGCCTACCAGGAGCGTTAGAAGAAATTAAAGCGCTCATGGGTCATCCCTTATTCGATATGAAAAACCCGAATAAAGTGCGTTCATTGATTGGCGCTTTTGCCAATGGCAATCCAGTGAACTTCCATAATGCCGATGGTTCAGGCTATAAATTTATCGCAGATCGCGTGATGGAATTGGACTCGTTTAATCCGCAAATTGCATCACGATTGGTAAGAACCTTGATGAACTGGCGTCAGTATGAAGCAGGGCGTTC
>CALFUP010000141.1 GCA_937929875.1 uncultured Cocleimonas sp.
ACACCCCCCACCTTTTTGCATGATATCTATGGGGCAGTGCTTTCTCTTCGGCTAAGCATTAAACATAAGGGGTTATGAGGGTTTAGTCCTCAGTAAATTAACACCCACTAATACTAATAATAGACCAACAATGTGTTCCCAACCGAAATCTTCTCCTAAAAAAACCACAGCAACGAATATAGTGAACACAGGGCCTACACTGCCGGTAATGCTCATTTTAGTAGCGCCAATACGATTGATCGCTTCGGCGGTTAAAAAACTAGGTATCAGAGTACAAAATATCGCGAGCAAAAAGGATAATAACCATATTCTGGGGGAGACATCTAAATCACTTAATTCACGAGTAGCCACAAATTGCACTAGGATAAAAACCAGCGCCGATGACATCGCAATACTAGTAAAAATCAAACTACCTAAAACTGTAATCAGCGCCTTGCTGAACACGACATAAACCGAAAAGAAAAACGCGGCTAAACCAACAAGGATTGTGCCTAACACTAAATTATCATTGCCTGCACCCGCTTCATTAAAAAACAAAAAGCCAACGCCAGCGTAGCTGAGTACCATCGAGATAAAGACCTTAATGGTAATCTTTTCGCGAAAAACCACCCAACTTAAAATCGCCACAATAATGGGATAGGTAAACAACACCAAACGCTCTAATTGTGCGGATATATGTTGTAGGCTTTCAAAGTCTAAATACGAGGCAAGATAATAGCCAAAAAACCCCAGAGTGATAGCCAATGCAATATTGCGTTTACTCAACTCAGCCGCTTTAGCAGGGCGTGTTTTAATCGCATAAATAAGCACGGCAATATAAAACGGAAAGGCAATCGACATGCGTAAAAAAACGAGGGTCGTGGTGTCTATATCTTCCATAAAGGCAAGCTTGATAAAAATAGACTTAAGTGAAAACAGCATCGTGCCTGCAATCGCGAATAAAAAGCCAGTGACTTGAAGTTTTTGTTGTTCCTGCTGGGTTTGTAAAGGCGCTGGCATGATATTGTAATCGTTTGTTTAAGCCTTGCTATCTTGCGCCCATTCTGGAAATTCTTCTAACAGTAATTTTTAATCTTCACCTTTAATTTGTGAGTTTTAATGGGCTTTAATAAATATAAAACCACAAAATCAATGTTCTAACTTATAATCACAAACAGTAATCATTCGGAGATCAACAATGAAGTCTTTATACAAAACCCTAATTAGCTTACTGCTTTTATTTTTAAGTATTTCAGCACAAGCCAACGAAGTCCAAATCGTTGACGTTAAAGCACATCAGAACAATGATAAAACGTGGACCTTTGCCGTTACCTTAAAACACGCAGATACAGGTTGGGATCATTATGCCAATGAATGGCAGGTAATAGCGCCGGATAACAAAATACTCGCCACGCGAACGCTCTATCATCCGCATGTAAACGAGCAACCTTTTACCCGAAACACCTCAGGTGTCAAAATTCCAGCTAGCATGGAAACCGTTAGAATCATCGCCAAAGACACCGTACATGGTTTGGCTAAAACAGCGATGCAAGTAAACTTAAAAACAAAAAAACTGACACCTGTAACACTCGAAATTAAAAAGAAATGATGGATAAAGATCAGAAAAAAGCGAATGACAACCTCAAGGAATTCATCCGCTACTCATCAAGCCCGTGGCGTATTGTGTGGACAAATTTTGTAGCAGGTGTCTTCAGAGGCTTAGGCGCAATCATCGGAGCATCATTTTTTATCGCCTTAATATTATGGTTGCTGACACTATTTGTCGATATTCCACTGATTGGTGAATACGCCTCCGATGTAAAAAATACCGTTACAGGTTATGTAAACGATACCAACTACAATGACGAATTCGAGCGAATGAGCAAACTCTTAGAAAATATTGAAAAGGAATTAACGAAGGAAAAAACAAAGTAAAGGTCGGTAATCAATGAAAAATAATATTAACGAAAGTCTTCAATTACTCAAACAAGTCAAGCCACCAATCGCATCTAGCCCTTCGTTGCCTCCACGATGTTATAGCTCTTCTGAGATACTCGAACTAGAAAAACAAAAAATCTTTTTAAATTCATGGATAGCCGTTGGCAGATCAGATCAATGGCAAAAATCAGGAGATTACAGCACGCGAGAAGTGCTAGATATTCCTATCATTCTTATTCGTGATAAACATAATAATATTAAAGCCTATTCAAATAGCTGTCGTCACCGTGGCGCAAAATTACTAGAAGGCACTGGTAACTGCCGAACGATTTGCTGTCCTTTTCATTGCTGGACTTACGATTTAGAAGGTAACTTAATATTTGCCCCAAAAATTAAAAATGATGAAATCTTTAATTACGCCGAATACGGATTAATCGAGATAAAATCCGCCGAGAAGAGTGGTTTCGTATATATTAATTTTAATCAAAGTTCTGAATCAATAGACAAATGGTTAGGTGAATTTTCAACAGTTCATACAGCATGGAAATTAGATAATTTAGTCAGCTACAAACGACATGAATTTACCGTTGAATGTAACTGGAAAGCCTTTCTTGATGTATTTAATGAATATTATCATCTGCCATATATCCATCCTTCAACCATAAACGAGGCATACAAAGAGCCTGAGCCAGCAGAAACCATGCAAGGAAATTTCTCTAGTCAATTTGGTAGTACTGAAGGCAGCGGCGGATTACTTGAAGAAACCCAGCAATATACCTTACCAGCAACTGCTGGCATGGATGATAAAACTGCCCATGGAGTACGTTACACTTGGGTTTATCCGAACCTAACATTCGCTGCCAGCGCTGAAGCCACTTGGGTATATGAAGCACTGCCAATTACCGCACAAAAATCCCAAATCGCACTAACCTTATGTTTCCCAGAAAGCTCCATACAACTTGACGACTTTGAAACCCGTGCCGATTTTTATTACCAACGCTTAATTGCAGCGATTGAAGAAGACATACCCGCGCTAGAAAACCAACAACTTGGTTTAAATTCACCTTTAGCTAAGCAAGGTCGGTATCAAGAATTATTAGAAGCGAATGTAGCTCATTTTGATTTTTGGTATGCGGGACTTATGGTTTAATTGGTTTAATTGAATTGCCTTAGTCGAACTGTCTTCATTTAGAATGAATTAAGCTTGAAAAGGCCATTGTATTAATTAGAAATAATTTTCTGTTGAGCCTTTCAAATTAGATTCCTGTGCTTAGTAGATATGACACCCCCCCACTTTTTGATCGTTTTTTTAGAAATAGCATCAAAAAGTGGGGGGGTGTGTTCGAAAGGCTCAACAGAATTGTGATTTAATTACTTACAATTTCCTGTTCATATCTAAAACATAGTCCACCATTTTTTCGATTCCTTAGCTCAATCTTACCTTCCAACTTATCAGCAATCTCTTGGCTGATCGCCAATCCTAATCCGTTACCTTGATGATCACTTTCTTGCACGCGATAGAATGGCTGCATGACTTGTTCGAGTTGTTCTTCTGGTATTCCGATGCCGTTATCTTCCACTAACAAAATGGCTTTAGAATTTTGCTTAAACAGACTGATATCGATTTTCCCTTTGATGGGCGTGTAATGAATCGCGTTGCCGATGGCGTTTTGAATGAGTTGAGATAAGCGTCCATTTTCATCTTTTACTAAGAGCCGTTTGTCTTGCTTTAGCATTCCCAGATCAATATTTTTGGCTTCTGCCAAAGGATAAAGGTCTGCAATGGCATTTTGTAATACATCATTCATTAAGATCGTTTGTGTTTCGCTATTATGATTGTTTTGACTCTTTTCATTATTTTGTAGTCGTGCAAGGTCTAATAACTGCGAGACTAAATTGCCTAAGCGGCCGAAGCCTTTTTGTAATTGTTGCTGTCGCTCGTCTCTGTCTGTTTCGTTTTTAGCTTGTTTTAGGTTTTCTGCTTGTAATGACAGCGCAGTAATCGGCGTGCGTAATTCATGCGCAGCATCGGCAATAAAACGTTTTTGTTTTTGCATAACCTGTTGAACCCTAGTCATTAATGCATTGATAGAGTTAACGAAGGGAGTTATTTCAAGAGGAATATTTTTATCAGATAAGCTTTGTAATTGGGTTCCGTCTTGTCGGTCCATCGAGCTTGCAAGCGAATTTAGTGACTTAAACTGTCTGCGAATAATAATATGAATCACTAATAGCAAAAAAAGAACGAGTAAAATGATGGGTATAATTGAATTTTTACTACTGCTCCATGCAAGATCGTTACGTAATTCAGTGGGTTGCGCAATGATAAAACGGCGTTTGCTGTCGAATTGTGTAATGGCCAGAACTCTCCATTTATCATTTCTTAATTCTATCGTTCTCAAACCATCTGGAATTGAAGGTGAAATGCCCGGTAGCGTTATGCTTTTCCCTAATTCATGAACGATGACTGTTGATTCTTCCTCTTCATCATCGTCGCTGTCATGAACATATTTACGTTTCTTTTTATTGCTGAGTTTCTTTTCTCTTTGTGGGTTGAATTCAGATAAATTCAATTGCCCATTCCGCACTAAAATAGAGATTTCTTTCAAGGTATTGTCTTGTAATTCTTTTGCTTGCCAGAAAGCTGAAAACCCTGCAACGACACCTGCGATAACTACTAAGACAAGTGAGCTGAGAATGATCCATTTGTTCAGTTCGCGTTGTAATGATATTTGCTTACGTGTTTGCCTATTAGTTAGCTTGCTTTTTAGACTGTTTGTTAGCCTGTTTTTTTGCTTGTTTGTCTGTCTAATCATTTAATGACCATCCAGCCCATGCCCCTAACGTTTTTGATGGAATCTTTACCCAGTTTTTTTCGTAAGGCATGAATGATAAATTCAATCGCATTACTGGCGACTTCTTCATTCCAGCCATAAATACTCTCTTCTAAACTATCCCGAGAAAATATATTGCCGGGCCGTAACATTAGCGCTTGTAGCAAAGCGAACTCTTTTGCTGAAAGCGAGAACGATTGCTCATCTCGAATCACGTCACCTGTTGCTGGATTAAGTTGCATGATTGAATTTGAAATGATGGGATTCGCGACGCCATTATTACGGCGCACCACGGCTCTAATCCGAGCGTGTAATTCATCTATTGAAAATGGTTTAACAAGGTAATCATCTGCGCCTAAATCAAGTCCTTTGATACGATCTTCAATCGAATCTCTCGCAGTAATCACAATGACAGGTAAGCTAGATTGTTGGCTTTGGTTTTGACGTAACTCTTGAAGGACTTGTAAGCCATCTTTTTTGGGTAATCCAAGATCAAGCAATACCAAAGCGTACTCTTCAGTGTTAATACTGGCTAACGCACTAATCCCATCTTGCACCCAGTTTACGGCAGAGCCAGCATCATTCAATGCTTGTTTGACGGCATTGCCGATCAACTCATCATCTTCTACCAGTAAAACTCGCATCATATTTATCCCTTATTTTTGCGAAGAACCTTTGCGAACATCAGTCTCTTCAACAATAACGTATTCAGCTTCAATGATGTCATCATTTTCTTGATGCGACGCTTTGTTATTTGCAAGATTAGCTTGAAGCTTACGGCGTAAAAACCAAATTTTAATCGCGACAATCGGGAACAATATAACCGAAACTGCCAGTAACATCATGCTCATAAAGAAGCCACTAACAAGAATAGCGCCGCCAACAATCGACATAACGATGATGCTTAATAAATTGGGTTTACGCTTAGTATTCATAGTATTGAAATCATAGTGTTGAGTTTGCATAGTTTTTCCTTGTTTAAGGCCATCCATAAACGGATGACCATTGTTATTTCGATGTTTTATATGTCTAAATTTAGATATTGTCAGCTTGAATGTTGGATAAACAGATCATCAGTCATTGTCATCAATCGTTATCATCATCTAGCTCTTGCTTTAACACTTCACCAGACGTGGCATCTATTTCAATCTCATGCTTTTGTTGTTTCGCATCAAGCACTTCAACTTCCCAAATTGACCTGCCATCTTCAACCTCAAATTCAGCTTCTATAGGTGATCCTGGGACTGCAGCAACTGCAATTTCGAGTGCTTTATTCATCGATATTGAA
>CALFUP010000142.1 GCA_937929875.1 uncultured Cocleimonas sp.
GAGATTCGAACTCCCGACATTCGCCTTGTAAGGGCGACGCTCTACCAACTGAGCTAATCACCCATTTTTATAGTTTCAAAAGAAATATAAATAAATATTTCAGATAAAAAAAGGATGCCTAATGGCATCCTTTTTAATATGGCGGAGCGGACGGGACTCGAACCCGCGACCCCCGGCGTGACAGGCCGGTATTCTAACCAGCTGAACTACCGCTCCAAGGTTACAAGACTTTTCAGGCTTGTTTATAAAACTTATTCACTAATAAAAGTGGTGGGTGATGAGAGATTCGAACTCCCGACATTCGCCTTGTAAGGGCGACGCTCTACCAACTGAGCTAATCACCCACTGACCTAGAATCAGAACCGTCTGACCCCAGAAAGCGGGCTAGTTTACTGCATCTTTTAGTGCTTTACCAGCCTTAAATGCAGGATTATTTGCTGCTTTAATTTGAATAGTTTCACCAGTACGTGGATTACGTCCCTGACGAGCTTTACGCTCACGAACTAAGAATGTACCAAAGCCAATCATTGTTACTTGATCGCCTTTTTTTAGTGCTCCAGTGATAGTTTCAACGAATGCTTTAAACGCTCTTTCAGTATCAGCTTTAGTAAGTCCTGCTTTCTCTGCAGCTGCATCGATTAGTTCTGATTTATTCATAATAGGTTTCCTTCCTGTTTTTTTAATAAGTAGCCATCTAAAAAATATCGTTAGATAACTAAGTGAGAACAACAATAAATATATCTTTAGAACACTTTAAATTGTGTGCTTCTTATTAGAACACGCCTCTATAGAGCCATGCCTCAAACGCTTTGCATTTATACCAGCGCTTTTGACAACTTTCAACTCAATCCATTAAATTAAATCAATTAAATCACTTGATAATTAAAAACTATATGAGAAATAGATTAAATTTCATCACAACACTTATACAAAAGTTGAAAAGCTCAGATTTACTTATTTAGTGCGCCCTAACTTCATCATCATTATCTGAATTGTTTTGCGACTGGCTTCCTTGATCAGAATCTTCTTCGATATCATCTTCTTCTGATAAAGCTTCAGGCATTGATTCCAATGCTACTTCCAGAACTTCATCAATCCATTTCACTGGTTTTATAGCAAGCCCTTTTTTTACATTTTCGGGGATCTCGGCAAGGTCTTTTTCATTATCCGCAGGAATCAATACTGTGGTTATTCCCCCGCGATGTGCCGCAAGCAATTTTTCTTTTAATCCACCAATAGGAAGCACTTCGCCACGCAAGGTAATTTCCCCGGTCATAGCTACCTCAGCTTTAACAGGAATTCCAGTCATAGATGAAACGATAGCAGTAACCATACCCACACCAGCACTTGGCCCATCTTTTGGGGTTGCACCTTCAGGCACATGAATGTGAACACTCTTCTTTTTTAAGAATTTTTGAGAAATACCCAAAGATCTCGCTCTGCTCTTAACAACTGTTTCGGCAGCCTGAATAGATTCTTGCATTACTTTACCTAGACTACCGGTACTCTTAACTTGCCCATTTCCAGACACAACAACGCTTTCAATTGTTAATAATTCCCCACCTACCGATGTCCAAGCAAGGCCTGTTACCTGACCTACTTGATTCTCTTTATCAGCTCTACCATAGTCATATTTCTGAACACCTAGATATTTTGAAATGTTCCGTCCACTGACTGCTGTTTTAGTTTTCTTACCTAAAAGATGCTCTCGGATCACTTTACGACAGATTTTTGAAATTTCTCTCTCCAAGCTTCGAACACCAGCTTCTCGAGTATAATGACGGACTATCGCCAATACAGCCGAATCACTTATTGTAACTTCACCTTTTTTTACTCCATTATCTTTTAACTGCTTTGGAATTAAATAGTTCTTCGCAATATTGAGTTTTTCATCTTCTGTATAACCCGGAATACGAATCACTTCCATTCTATCCAATAGAGGTCCTGGAATATTCATGCTATTTGAGGTCGCTACAAACATAACATCGGATAGATCAAAATCCACTTCCAGATAATGATCGGCAAAAGCATTATTTTGCTCAGGATCTAGAACCTCAAGCATTGCAGAAGCGGGATCACCACGAAAATCCGTGGCCATTTTATCAATTTCATCCAACAAAAACAGTGGGTTACGTGTCCTTACTTTAGATATATTCTGAACAATTTTTCCTGGCAAAGCACCGATATACGTTCGTCTATGACCGCGTATCTCAGCTTCATCACGCACTCCACCTAGAGCCATACGTGTGTATTTTCTTCCCGTAGCCCTTGCTAGGGATTTACCCAAAGACGTTTTACCAACACCTGGAGGCCCAACCAAACACATGATAGGACCTTTGAGTTTTTTAACTCTCTGTTGTACCGCCAAATACTCAACAATCCTTTCCTTAACTTCATCTAAGCCATAATGATCTTCATCTAAAACTTTTTGCGCCTTAGCTAAATCATTGGAAATTTTTGATTTTTTACTCCAAGGTAACCCAACCATCCAGTCTACATAATTTCTGACTACCGTTGCTTCAGCAGACATAGGAGACATCATTTTGAGTTTCTTTATTTCTTCTTCAGCCTTCTCTTTTGCTTCTTTTGGTAACTTAGCTTTTTCAAGCTTTTCAACCAACTCTTCTATTTCATTGGCTGGAGCACCTTCATCTAAATCGCCCAATTCTTTTTGAATGGCCTTCATTTGTTCATTTAGATAATACTCGCGCTGACTCTTATCCATTTGTTGTTTCACTCGACCACGGATACGCTTTTCAACTTGAAGCAAATCAATTTCACCTTCCACCAAACTGACTAAATGCTCTAAACGTTCTTTTACAGAGGTAATTTCTAGAATTTTTTGCTTATCCGTTACCTTTAGACCTAAATGTGCAGCAATAGCATCAGACAAACGATCAGGCTCATCGATTCCTGATAATGAAGATAAAATCTCAGGTGGTACTTTTTTATTGAGATTCACATATTTTTCAAAGAGGTTAAGTAAAGCGCGTCCAAGTAATTCAGTTTTACGCTGATCGTAGTCAGTATCTATAGGGATTATATTGATATCCGCAGTAAAATACTCCCCTTCAGGATGCATAGCTTTTATATCTACTCTTTCAACTCCTTCAACTAGAACCTTCAGAGTACCGTCAGGAAGCTTCAATAATTGTAAAATAGTTGCTAACGTACCTACTTCAAAAACATCATCTGGCCCAGGCTCATCAACTTCAGCACTTTTTTGAGCTACCAACAAAATCTGTTTATTATTCTCCATAGCTTCATCGAGTGAGCGTATAGATTTCTCACGGCCGACAAATAGCGGAATTACCATATGCGGATAAACCACTACGTCGCGCAAAGTCAAAACAGGAATATTGTCTATCACATTATTATTTAGGTTATTTTCTTTATCAGTCGCCATATTAAGCCTCTTTAGTATTCTTCTGTTTTAGATTCAGAAGTAATTATTGATTGGGACACTTTGATAGATTTCAATCTATTTCTATTGTTTAAATAAAATAAAACCTCGTCAGCTTTCACTGCGAGGTTTCATCGAACTCATCTAAGACCTAAACTAGGACTATCTATCTAGATCATTTAGATGAAGATGCTTTTTTCTTAACTTCTTTACTCTCATAAATAAGGTAAGGCTGTGATTCCCCATTCACAACTGATTCATCAACCACTACTTTACTCACATCTTTTTCAGAAGGTAATTCATACATAGTGTTTAATAATATTTTTTCCATTATCGAGCGCAAACCACGAGCACCTGTTTTTCTTTCCATAGCCTTTTTTGAGATTGCATGCAAAGCATCATCGCGAAAATCTATTTCTGCTCCTTCCATCTCAAAAAGCTTCGAATATTGCTTTGTTAGAGCATTTTTTGGCTCAGTCAATATACGAACTAATGCATCTTCATTCAATTCTACTAAAGTGGCTATCACTGGCAAACGACCAACAAACTCAGGAATCAATCCATATCGAACCAAATCTTCTGCTTCAATATCTTTAATAACATCACCAAAAAGACGATTATCATCTGGCGCTTTAACTTCAGCAGAGAACCCTATCCCACCTTTAGAGGTTCTATCTAGAACAACTTTATCCAAACCAGCAAATGCGCCACCACAGATAAATAGAATGTTTTTCGTATCAACCTGCAAAAACTCTTGTTGAGGATGCTTACGCCCACCTTGTGGAGGAACAGATGCCACAGTTCCTTCTATAAGCTTCAATAACGCTTGCTGCACACCCTCTCCAGAGACATCGCGAGTAATAGATGGATTGTCTGACTTACGTGATATTTTATCTATTTCATCAATGTAAACGATACCACTCTCTGCTTTAGCAACATCGTAATCACATTTCTGCAGTAGTTTTTGAATGATATTTTCTACATCTTCACCTACATAGCCTGCTTCGGTTAGTGTTGTAGCATCTGCCATTGTGAATGGCACATTGAGCATTCTAGCCAAGGTTTCAGCCAGCAATGTTTTACCACTACCAGTCGGCCCTATAAGGAGAATATTACTTTTAGAAAGCTCTACTTCATCTTTATCTGAATTACTTTCTAGACGCTTATAGTGATTATAGACTGCGACCGACAAAACACGCTTAGCTGCATCTTGATCAATAACATAGTCATTTAGAAAATCATTAATCTCTTTTGGAAGAGGCAAGCTACGCTTATCTCCCTCATCTTTCTCCTGAAGTTCTTCTGTAATAATATCATTACAAAGATCGACACATTCATCACAGATAAAAACCGAAGGTCCTGCGATTAATTTTCTAACTTCATGTTGACTCTTACCACAAAATGAACAATAGAGCAGCTTTCCATCACCCTTGCCATCTTGTCCTTCTTTCTTGTCTTTGCTCATGAACAAAAAACCTCAAATTTCTTTTTTACTAACATGTATTACTTAATACGCTAAAGTTAATCCTAAACCACTAAAAAGTACAGTAGCAACAGACAAAGTCTGTCAATTAGCTTTAGAAAATTAACTTATTCTAACAATTTTTTAGTAAACAATAAAAAAGCCTGAATATTCAGGCTTTTTTAAGACTACTATCGAAACAAAACTACTTTTTCCGGACTTCAAGCACTTCATCAATCAGACCGTAAGCTTTTGCAGCCTTAGAATCCATAAAATTATCGCGATCTGTATCCTTTTCAATCGTTTTCAGAGTCTGACCAGTATGCTGAGCCAAAACTGAATTTAAATCGTTTTTAATCTTTAGTATTTCTTGAGCATGAATCTGAATATCAGATGCTTGACCTTGAAAACCACCCAATGGCTGATGAATCATTACTCGAGAATGAGGTAAAGCAAAACGCTTACCTTTTGCTCCACCAGCTAGTAATACCGCACCCATACTAGCAGCTTGACCTACGCAAAGAGTACTTACATCTGGTTTGATAAATTGCATGGTATCGTACATTGCCATACCTGAAGTAACCACGCCACCAGGAGAATTGATATACATATGTATATCTTTCTCAGAATTATCAGCTTCTAGAAATAATAACTGAGCCATGACTGAAGTTGCCATGTAGTCATCAACTTGGCCAATTACAAAAATTACACGTTCTTTTAACATTCTTGAGAGAATGTCGTTACGTGTCTCTTGACCGCGCACCGTTTCCGAAACACCCGGCCAAGGAATACTACTCGTAATTTCTTGGCCGTTATGTTGAGATCGTAAATTTGTCATAGAGTTACCTATTCATCTTCTTTAATATTTTTATTAAATAGTATTAGCTGGCTAGTTATTCTTTCGAAGACTAAGCTTGAGCGTTCATTAACTCAGTAAATTTAACATCTTCTTTTTTTACTTTAGCTTTTTCTAATACCCAATCAACAATCATTTCTTCCATCACAGCGGCCTCTATAGTCTGCATTGCTTGTTGATCGCTTCTATAATATTCGATTAGAGCCTGTGGATCTTCGTAGCTTTCGGCCAACGAATTCAGCATTGCATCGACTTTAGCTTGGTCTTTTTCTAGTTTGTTTTTGGTAATTATCTCACCAACAATCAAACCTAATTTAACGCGTCGAGAAGCCTGATCTTTAAACATCTCGTCAGGTAATGACGACATATCAGCTCCCTGTGAATTTTGCTGCATTTCACTTCTTACTTGCTTTACCTCTTCATCAACTAAAGATGAAGGTAAATCAATTTCGTGAAGCTCATGCAAACCTTCCATTACAGATTGCTTAATACTACTCTTTACACGCTGATCAGCTTCGCGCTGCATATTTGCTTTGATTTCTGCCTTAAAGCTTTTTTCAGTTCCGTCTTCTACGCCGAATTTTTTTATAAACTCTTCATTAAGTTCTGGTAGTTCGGGCTCGCTAACTGTCTTAACATTCAATGTAAACTGAGCAGTTTTGCCTTTTAATTTTTCTTCTGGGTAATCTTCAGGAAAAGCAACATCAGTTTCTTTTTCTGCGCCAGCTTTCATACCTTTGAGCGCATCTTCAAAGTCGCCCAACATGCGTCCTGCACCTAATTCAACAGAAAAATCTTGAGCAGCTCCACCTTCGAATTCTTCTCCGTCAACTTTACCGTTAAAGTCTATTACCAATAAATCACCTTTTTTCGCAGCACGTTTAACTTCTTTCCATTCTTGCTGTTGTTTGCGAAGTGTTTCGATCATTTCATTTACATCAGCTGCAACCAGCTTCACACCCGGTTCTTTTACTTCCATTTTAGAAATATCGCCAATTTCAAACACTGGATAAATATCAAAAGTAGCGCTGTACTCCAAATCTTTACCAGGCTCTAACACTGTAGCCTCAATTTTTGGCATACCAGCGACTTTAAGCTTCTCTTGCTCAGCAGCTTCGTAGAAAGTAGATTGAAACAACTCACCGACGACCTCTTGATAAACTGAATCACCATATTGCTGACTAACAACACTCATTGGCACTTTACCAGGACGGAACCCATCTATTTTCACGCGACCACGCATTGATTTTAAGCGCGTATCAACTTCGCCATCAACACGCTCTGCTGGTATAACAATAGTTAATTTACGTTCGATATTTCCGGTTGATTCAACTGAAACTTGCATGCAATAAACCTCAACTTAAGTCGCAGCTCTATAAAAAGCGTGGCTTAAGATTTTACTCGTAGTTAAATGAAATTATTCAGTAGGAGTACACTATAAAATATTAGCATACTCCTATGAAAAATATGGTGCGAAAGGAGAGACTCGAACTCTCACATCCTAAGATACTGGTACCTAAAACCAGCGCGTCTACCAATTCCGCCACTCTCGCAAAAGAAAGCGATTATACAATGCATTTTTACACTTGTATAACCTGAATAAAGAAAAAACTAACATTACGATAAATGATTACTTTTTCTTTAATTTAAAAATATGGGGTGGATAATGGGACTCGAACCCACGACGACCGGCATCACAAGCCGGGGCTCTACCAACTGAGCTATACCCACCATAAAACTTAATAACTTTAGGCAGCACTCTTAATGGCGCGCCTGGCAGGACTCGAAC
>CALFUP010000143.1 GCA_937929875.1 uncultured Cocleimonas sp.
TTCTTCTTTTCGTGAATAGAGTTTTTATCGCCGGTGATTAAGTGATGCCATTTAGCTAAACCACGGCCTTCCATCACACGTTTGTAAGAACAACTCGGCGGCATCCATTCTAGGTCGGCAAGGTTATCTTGCGTCAGGCGAATACAGCTTGGTACACGTTCTTCTCTATTCCAATAATCAGTACAATGGCCGTCACTTTTATCAAAAAGGTTACAGATGACATTGGTATAGTAGACCGATTGTTGTTCGTCCTCGCCTTCATCTGCATCATCGTCCTGCAATTTCAGCAAACAACATTTGCCACAATGATCGCAAAGGCTCTCCCACTCGTCCCGATTCATTTCTGTGAGGGACTTGGTTTGCCAAAAAGGGTTCTTTTCACTATTCATCGTTAAAATTCTAATTGTTCGATTATTTAATACATCATATCGTTTATGCGCCCTTTACGAGAACTAGAATTTTATTTCTGCTAAAATAATGAGTTCAAAAACTTAAGCTAAAACTTAATTCCCGACTTAATCCCTGACTTCATCAAAGTCCTAACGATTATAATGAGTAGCCACGATATGAGTGAAAAAAAAGAAACGGTAACATTAACGGATAACTCCACAGGTGAGTCCATAGAATTGCCGATTATACGACCTACGAATGGAATTCCTACCATTGATGTACGTAGTCTTTATTCACAATTGGGTTACTTCACGTTTGATCCAGGTTTTGTCTCGACAGCAAGTTGTCGGAGTAAGATTACCTTTCTTGATGGCGAACAAGGTATTTTGCAATACGGTGGTTATCCCATTGAGCAGTTAGCTGAACAGAGTAATTATTTAGAAGTTTGCTACTTATTGTTACACGGCGAATTGCCTAGCGCAGAAGAATACGCAGAGTTTAAAAATGATATTACCTATCACACCGCGCTTCATGAAGCGCTAAAGCGTTTTTTCAGTGGTTTCCGACGTGATGCACACCCTATGGCGATTATGGTAGGTGTGGTTGGTGCTTTATCTGCGTTTTATCATAAACACAAAAATCTACACGATGAAGATTATCGCCACAAAGCCGTGCATCGTCTTATTGCAAAAATGCCAACAATCGCTGCATGGAGTTATCGCTATGCCAACGGCTTGCCCTTTACCTATCCGCAAAATCACTTGGGCTATGCTGAAAATTTCTTGCATATGACATTTAGTCTACCGACTGAAGAATATGTGCCAGATCCATTTTTTGTAAAAGCATTAGACTTAATTATGATTCTGCATGCCGATCATGAGCAAAATGCATCAACATCTACGGTTAGATTAGCCGGTAGTTCCGAGTCAAATCCGTTTGCATCAATATCTGCAGGAATCGCTTCACTCTGGGGGCCAGCACATGGTGGGGCTAATGAAGCTGTGATTAAAATGTTGGTGGATATTGTCGAGTCAGACAACGACGTGCCGTATTACATTAATCGCGCCAAAGACAAAGAAGATCGTTTCCGTTTGATGGGTTTTGGACATCGTGTGTACAAGAACCATGATCCGCGTGCGACGATCATTCGTGAAACCTGTCATCAATTATTGGAGCATGTGGGCAAGGGCAGTGAGTACCAAGAATTATTCGATACCGCAGTAGAAATTGAACGCATAGCCCTTGAAGACGACTATTTTGTTTCACGTAATTTATATCCTAATGTAGATTTTTACTCAGGCATTATATTATTAGCGATGGGTATTCCATTGAATATGTTCACGGTAATTTTTGCAATGTCACGAAGCGTTGGCTGGATTTCTCATTGGAATGAAATGATTAATGATCCTGAATCTAAAATTGGTCGTCCAAGACAGCTTTATGAAGGTGCTTTACCACGCGATTTTGTTGAGATCGATCAACGTAGTTGATATAAGGTAAAAAAATGACAATTCTGTTGAGCACTTGTATTGAGCTTAGTCGAAGTATGTCATACCGCTTGTGCTGAGATCGTAAAAGCACACCCCCCCCTACTTTTTGATGGTTTTCTGTAAAGAAATCAATAATAAATACTATGCTCGAAGACTTACGATTTAATCAATTACGCTCATGGATTCACCAAGAATGGCCAAACGCAAGCATCGAAGTGGCATCTGCTGATGCTAGTTTTCGACGCTATTTCCGTGTGAGTAACGACGGCAGAACAAGCATAGCGATGGATGCACCGCCTGAAAAAGAAGATTGCACTGCCTTTATTGATATCACCCAACGTTTACTTGATGCTGATGTGCATGCGCCCAAAATTATCAGGCAGGATTTAAGCCAAGGTTTTTTACTACTAGAAGACCTCGGTAGTGAGCCATATTTAGATTCTCTCAATAGTGAATCGGCGGATCATCTTTATAATGACGCGATGTTAGCGTTGATTGATATTCAGCTGGCAGATACTAAAGACCTGCCTGAATATGATGCTGATTTTCTCAAGTTAGAAATGGAATATATGCCGGAATGGTTTTTGCAGACCCATCTGAAAATTACCCCAACAGCTGAGCAGCAAAGTACCATCAATCAATGCCTAAACCATATTGTGGCTAAAGTATTAGAGCAGCCAAAAGTATTTGTTCATCGTGATTATCATTCACGAAAT
>CALFUP010000144.1 GCA_937929875.1 uncultured Cocleimonas sp.
GTAAAGATATCGACAACTACACCAAGTTTGTTTCTCGTTACGGCGCTCGTGGTTTGGCTTACATCAAAGTTAACTCACTTGCTGATGGCGTTGAAGGTTTAAACTCTCCGATCTTAAAATTCTTACCTGATGAAGTTGCAATGAACATCATGAAAGAAACGAAAGCAGAAGATGGCGATTTAGTCTTCTTCGGCGCGGACAAAACTAAGATCGTAAACGACGCATTAGGCGCATTACGTGAGCAGTTAGCAAAAGACTTAGAGCTACTCGAAGGCGATTGGGCAGCACTTTGGATTATCGACTTCCCAATGTTCGAATACGATGAAAAAGAAGGTCGCTATCAAGCACTTCATCATCCGTTTACAGGGCCGACTTGTACTACTGATGAATTACGTGCAAACCCTGGCGCAGCACTATCTGATGCTTACGATATGGTTATCAATGGTTACGAAGTCGGTGGGGGTTCGATTCGTATTCATAACCCAGACATGCAATCAGCAGTATTTGAAATGCTAGGTATTTCAGAGCAAGAAGCAGAAGATAAATTTGGTTTCCTACTCAAAGCACTTAAATTCGGTTGTCCGCCATTGGGTGGTCTTGCGTTTGGTCTTGATCGTTTAGTCATGCTAATGACTCACACAGATTCTATCCGTGACGTTATCGCATTCCCTAAGACGCAGACAGCAGCTTGTATGCTGACTGATGCTCCAGCGGATGTGCCACGTAAGCAATTACGCGAGTTGAGTGTGCAGGTCAAATTACCTGAAGTTGATGCTTAAATAGTATTAAATATTAATAATCAAAAGCGGCTCTTGTAGCCGCTTTTTTGTGTCTAAAACATTAATAAAAGACACCCCCCCACTTTTTACACCTTTTTTAATCAGTACTAATCAACATAACATCCAATGAAGACTCCATCAGGATCATACATCTGTTGTTGCTTCTCAATATTAAACGCGCGTCGACCTCGTGGATCAACACCAACCCCAGCAAGATATTGCCAATTTCCCCAATTATTCGCGGGGTCATAATCAATCAGTTGCTCTTCAAACCATGCAGCACCATAGCGCCAATCAAGTTGTAATTGATTGACGCAATAACTTGCGACGATTTGTCTGCCACGATTCGACATCCAGCCTGTTTGTTTTAGCTGACACATAAAAGCATTCACAAAATCAGAGTTTGTTTCGCCCTGCTTCCATGCCTTTAGTTTTGATTCATCAACACTCAGTTGTGGGTCTATATCTCGTATTCCGCGTTCTAAATATAAATCTGCGCCAACTTTTTCTTGATGCCAATAATAAAACTCTCGCCAAAGCAACTCAAAATATAACCAATAGCTTGATTGGTTTGCGCCAAATTGTTGCTCGTAATCAATCACCGTCTGCATGACTTGTCTCGGTGAAATACAGCCTTGTGCTAAGTATGCCGAAAGCTTGCTGGAAAAGTCCCAACCATCGAGTCCGTTGCGGGTTTCTTTGTATTGGCTAAGGTTTTTACTTTGATGACAATAGAAATCTAATTGCAGTCGCGCTGCTTGTTCTCCACCTTTATGAATCATCTTTTCAATAGGTGATATAAATTTTGGAATAACAGGAAGCTGATCTGATTTAATAGTTGTAATCTGAGTAGCCAAACTTTTAGATTTTGCTATAACTTTTTCACTAAGATGAATTGGCTTTATGGATTTTTCTATTTTTTTTCTAAAGGGAGTGAATCCATCAGGCAAGTCATCGATACTAAACGGAAGTTCGGTTTGATTAAATAGCGTGAATGATTCGTGTTCGTGCCAAGTAAGTTTGTCATTAAATTGAAATTTGATTGTTTCAACGTCGCGTTTTTCATACACGCCCGATAAAGGTGTAACAGCGATATGTGTTATGGTATTTAATTCGATCAACTGTTTAACAACATCACTAGGCTTGCCTACTTTTATGATTAATTGTTGTTCTTGTTGCTCTAATTGCTGTTGTAAATCAGCCAAACTCTCTTTAATAAATAGCCAACGTGCATCGCCTAATCGAGATTCTGTAAAAACTGTTGGCACTAATAATTCAGGATCGAGAATATATACAAACGTCACTGCATCACAAGCAGTGCATAAGGAGTGTAGTGCGGGATTATCTTCTAGGCGCAGATCGTTTCTAAACCAGAATAAACCTTTATTTGATTGACTCATTGGACAAACAAGTAAAAAGTGGGGGGGTGTCTTTTTATCATCTATTGATTCTATTTTTAAGGTTCAAACGATAAACCCTCAAAATCAAACAGCTTCCCAGAGTCTTCTAGTTCTAAGGCATGCATTACCTGTATCAAATGCGATGCGGTAAATTCTGGCGTTTGTAATTGTGCATCTGTTAAACCTTTTTGAAATGGTGCGGATAAGTCGGTATCCGTTGTCCCAGGTTGCAAACCTACAATCGTAATGGGTCGACGAGCATTTTTTGATTCGATCGCAATATTTTTAATCAACATATGCAGGGCTGATTTACTTGCACGATAGGAGTGCCAACCACCTAAGCGATTATCACTGACACTACCTACACGCGCAGACAATATTCCTATTTTTATCGGATGTTTTTTATCTATCGAACTGAGTAATTTACTTACCAATAAAGCAGGTCCGATTGCATTGATATTATAGGAATGCATTAAGTGTTTGCGGCTTAAACTACGGTGTGTTTTTTCGGGTTTAGCTGTCTCATCGTGCAACCAACCAGAGGCAATAAAAGTCCAATCTATTGTGATATTTTTTGGCAATGCATCGATTGCAGCATTGATATTGTCGTCATCGCTTAAATCGATTTCAATATCAATCACATCGCCTTCAAGCAACGCTAATGATCGTAAATTACGTGCCATACGAATTATTGTAGCATTGGGGTATTGAGCTCGGATTTGTGCACAAAAAGCTTGCCCTATTCCACCGCTGGCAGCGACGACTAATACGCAATTTGGGATTTCGTTTTGCGTTTCTCGAGACTCAACAATCGAGCGTTGTTGAATAGGATTTCGGGGTAATAACGTCGAATGTGTTTCAGGTTTGGCATAACTTAAACTACCAAGCGTCTGCGTTGAGTGATAGGTATCTAAACTGCTCACCGCGACGGTGCCAGCTTTTTCTAGTGAGACGAAACCATCTTCTGCCACTAAATCATCGGGCATTTCGATACTGACTATTTCACCGATAATAAACTCAGTGCCATTGATCTCTAAAGTGTGTTGCTCTCTAAATTGCATGCCTATTTTAATTATGCTTTCTTGCACAAAAGGCGCTTTAAAGTCTGTTAGCCATTGCTCGTGCAAACCGACCGCATCAAACTCTGATACCTCTTCAGGATAACGCGCAGACGTTTGATGCGCCTGTTGGTAGATATCCGCATGAACATGATTGAGGGTATATACACCCGTTTGAAGAATGTTTTCAAGTGTACCTCGCGGCACTGTGTGAGGCCGCATCACCATTGCTAACAAGGGCGGATTTGCACCAATATGAACAACAGAGGAAACAATTGCCAGATTGGTATTTCCTTGTTTATCGGCCGTGCCGACTAGATTAGCACTTTTAAAACCAGACAACGAGTTGATGAATAATACGCGCTGACTTTTGTCTAAAGCCCCAATATCGTCTTTAAGCAATTTCATGTGAGATTCTTTGTTTGGCTAATTGATAAGAGATTGTGCACGTTTAAATCAACGCAAACGTTGCGTTGGGCAAACGTGTCGCCCGACGGTGAAGCCTCGTTGTGATAGGTGTTTAGTTTTACGCCCGCTAACACGCTTGCGCCACATTCTAAAGCTCGATGCTTT
>CALFUP010000145.1 GCA_937929875.1 uncultured Cocleimonas sp.
AGATAAGGTTTTATTTTGTGCGCATAGTGTGCCTACTAAAATTCCAACCACACTACAAATAATCGCTGCTAATGTAACTAGGTAAGCTGTAATTAACGCTCTATCCCACCACTCAGTTAATGCAATAAATAATAAGAAGCCGCCTACGATTAAGGCAGTACGGATACCGCCGACAATGAAACCAATTCCCATCATTAAAGTGAACGTTGCAAGAACAGGCATGCCAAGAAATGCAGTTTTAACAGGAATTAGGACTTCTATAATTAACCATTCATTAAATGCTTTTAGACTATAGAAGAAGGTTTCCCAAATCCAGTCAACACCAGCTTGCCAGAACGATTCAGTGGTTATGCCTTTGTTATGCGGGATGATATTCAAGTAGTTAAAACCTTCCTTGAATATAAACGAACCGATAATTGCAAGAATAACACCTACCACAAACACCACTAGGAACATCAACGAATACTTATGTTTTTCTTTGAACGATAAATCTGCAAAATAATCCGTCTGTTTATTTGCCCAAGCTAGCGACAATCTATCCAGAACGATAGCTATCAGTACGATACAAATACCAATCTCTAAAGCTTTACCAACTCGTAAGCCATTCAGGGCTGTCAGTAAATCATTACCTAAGCCTTTGGCGCCGATTAATGATGCAATTACAACCATCGCCAAACATTGCATAATTACCTGGTTCACACCAATCAGAATATCGCGACGAGCCGATGGGATAAGTACTTTGTACATTAACTGACGATCAGTACAACCTGTCATCAATCCTGCTTCACCCGTCTCAGGTGGTACTTTCTTCAGGCCGAGAACTGTTAGACGAACCATTGGAGGAGTGGCAAAGATAACCGTTGCAATAGCTCCAGCGTGATCACCGATGCCAAAGAACACCATAACGGGAATCAAATAAGAGAATGCCGGCATGATTTGCGCAATATTCAATAACGGATTTAATATTGTTTCTACCAATTTGCTTTTAAAAGCCCAAACTCCAAGCAATAGCCCGAGTATTACCGCTATAGGTGCAGCAATTAATACAAACGAAAGCGTTTGCATTGAAGGAACCCATTGTCCGAAAACCGCAATATAGGTGAAGGAAATTAGCACTAACAGAGCAAGTCGCATACCACCTAATGAATAACCCAAAATTGTTAAACCACCTGTAACAACAGTCCATGGTAATGCAGGCCAGCGGGCCCATTCGTTTTCAGTTACCCAATCCCAGCTGGTAAAAGTAACGATGGTTTTTACACCGCCCACTAGAATTTCACGAATGAATTCAATCATGAATAAAATTACACCAGATACACCACGGGTAATTTGACCAAATAAGGGTTTTTCTTCGTACTCTTCTATTTCAGGGTCGTATACTTGAATAGGCCACATTTCAAACATCAAATAGTTAGCGCCGTTATTGATCATTAACGGAAGATCTTTGAGAAGAGGGGGTAAACGCCATAAAATATTATTTTCTGAAGGTGATATAAACATATACATCAGAAGAAAAATGACGATTAGCAGAATGAACTGTAAATATTTTCGCTCTCTTAGCGCGTCTGTAATATCACTAATCATCCTTCATGACCTACAGAATGATCTGATTTATCACCAAAGAGCATATTAGCCACTCTAGAGGCATGCACAGTACCAACAATCTCTCCAGCAGCATTAGTTACCGCTATTGGTCTACGGGCATTTAAAACATCTTCTGCGACTGTTTCAATGATTACATCCTTGGATACTTTCAAATTCGACATATCGACACTCGGATCATACTCTTCCATCACAGATTCAATCTTTAATACCTTTTCACGAGGTACTTCTTCGGTGAATTTACGGACGTAATCAGTAGCTGGATTGAGGACGATATTTGCAGGAGTATCAAGTTGTTCGATAATACCGTCTTTCATGATAGCAATACGATCGGCTAAACGAAGTGCCTCGTCAAAATCATGAGTAACGAAGAGGATCGTTTTATTTAGTGTGTTTTGTAAACGCAGAAATTCATCCTGCATTTCTTTACGAATTAACGGATCTAGTGCCGAGAATGGCTCATCTAGAAACCAGATGTCTGGCTCAATAGCGAGAGAACGAGCTATGCCGACTCGTTGCTGTTGACCACCAGATAGTTCACGCGGAAAGTAATTCTCACGTCCTGTAAGACTGGTAAGATCGACCATTTCTTTAGCACGTAGCATACTTTTTTTGGTGCTCATTCCTTTTACTTGTAAAGGGAAAGCAATGTTTTCCAACACTGTTTTGTGTGGAAGTAGTGCGAAGCTTTGGAATACCATGCCCATTTTGCTTCGACGTAATTCAATTAGTTTCTTGTTATTCATCTTCAGGATATCTTCACCGTCGATGTAAATATTCCCTGCGGTTGCGTCAGTTAGTCTTGAGATGCAACGAAGTAACGTTGATTTGCCAGACCCTGACAAACCCATAATGATGAGAAGTTCACCTTTCTTTACTTCAAAAGAGGCGTTATTGACACCTACAATACAACCCGCTTCTTTGAATTTAGCGGCATCAACCACTCCATTAGAGCTCTTCATCATGCTATCAGCATCGTCACCGAAAATTTTGTAAACCGAGTCACAACGGATTACTGGTTCATCTGAAGTTGTAGTGTTTGCCTGTGATGTCATATTGGTTTTATCCTTAGCTACTACCAGAATAGGTAGTTAATTAAATTGTATTTATTAAAAAAACATCTGAAAGAGTAGGGGTTATATCTTCCATTTAATTCTTGACTGAAAAGCCCTGTGTTGCGTAAAAAAAGAACCCCTCTGCTGAAGACTTAGCCAGAGGGGTTTTTAATACACTTAGAAAGACTTACTTACCACCACCAGTCCATGCCATGATAGTTTCCTTATTATCAGCAAACCATTTTTTAGCCGCATCTTTGTGATCCATCTTATCGATATCAACTAATGCAGCCATTTCGCCAACTTGCTTTGTAGTAAATGATACTTTCGAGAAAGCAGTGTAAGCAGCAGGGTGTGTTTTAGGGAACTTATAATTCGCCGCTTTCTTCAACCAACCCACAGGTGATCCACATGTGCCATCACCACCATCTTTTATACGACAATTTGGCTTATATTCAGGGAATTTTATGAATGTGTAACCTTCTGCATCAGTGAAGTTTGGAGTCCAATTAAATACAACCGTACCTCGTTGTTCTTTTTTCGCAGAAGCAAGCTCTGTCCATAACGAATCAGCACTACCTGCAAATTTAATAGTCCAGTTTTTATCAAGACCAAGAGCCTTAAGACGCTCTGGCATTAGATCTCCGTGCCAGCTTTGTGGGCCTTCTAACCAACGGCCTTTTCCACCAGAATCGGCTGTTACGAAATTCTTGTAACACGCTTCTTCTTTAAGTGCTTCCCAATTTGGTAGACCAGGACACAAACCTTTTTCAACAACCCAAGTAGGTACGCCCATTTCTTCCA
>CALFUP010000146.1 GCA_937929875.1 uncultured Cocleimonas sp.
TTAGCATTCAAGTCATGGGCTCAGTTGATAACGATACTGCCTTATATCGCAGTGGTGCGAATTTGGGTGATAAGATTTATGTGACTGGAACCCTAGGCGATGGGGCGGCAGGATTAGTATCGTTAAAAGAAAAACTAAGACTTACAAAAGATCAAGCTGAGTATTGCCAACAACGATTAAATAGACCTACACCGCGACTTTGTGAAAGTGATTTGATCAAATCCTTTGCAAGCTCGTGCATTGATGTATCAGATGGTTTACTGCAAGATTTATCTCATATATTGCAACAATCTACACTTCGTCTGAATCAAAACATTAAAACAAATGTTAGTGAAATTGATGAGTTTATTGATAACTTTGGCGCAAAATTGGACTTATCTAAAATACCGTTTTCTCAAGCGTTAAAAAGTATCGATCAACAACAAGCAATGGAGTTTGCTTTAAGCGGTGGGGATGATTATGAAATATTGTTTACCATTGCAGAATCATTAGAATCACAGTTTCTTGAAGCAAGTAACAACAGTGGCTACCAATTCACACGCATTGGCACAATCACCAGTGATAATGGTATCGTGGATGCTAATAACACCTCATTAATGGCAACAGGCTATAATCATTTTCATGAGTAGTAAAAATCCAAAAATTCCAGATTTAAACCGAAAGGTCATGACCCATCTTGTACACTTTTTAGCATTTGGTTTTGGTAGTGGCCTAGCACCCTTTGCACCGGGTACCTTTGGCACATTAATGGCCATTCCTTTGTATCTATTAATGATGCAGTTATCATTAGTTCCTTATTTAATCTTAGTCGCTATTGTCTGTATCACTGGTGTTTGGATTTGCGATAAATCTTCTGAATTATTAGGTGTACATGATCATGGCGGAATAGTGTGGGATGAGTTCGCTGGCTTCTTTATCACCATGATCGCAGCTCCTGCGGGTTGGATCTGGATTGTAATTGGCTTTGCACTATTTCGATTATTTGATATTTGGAAGCCTTGGCCGATTTCACTGCTAGATAAAAAAGTTGAAGGCGGCTTGGGTATTATGGTCGATGATATTGTTGCTGGCATATATGCTTTAATTTGTGTTCAGACACTTTATGCTATTTTTCCTTCACTTTAAGCTAGCTATCACACAAAATTGATTAATTATTTAAAACGGTAAAATAATGAAAAAAGTTTATATCACAGCCAATGATCTATTATTAGATTCCTATCGTTTAGGAGTTAAGGCATTTGAAAGCGGTTTTAGACCTGATTTCATTGTTGGCGTTTGGCGTGGTGGTACACCTGTAGGAATCGCCGTTCAAGAAGTTTTATCTTATTTAGGGTCACCTTCTGACCATATCGCTATTCGAACTTCATCTTATGCGGGTATCGCCAAACAAAAGAAAAAAGTGAAGGTACATGGCTTGGATTACATCATCCAAAATATTAATTATGATGATCAGCTATTACTGGTCGATGATGTATTTGATTCTGGCAATAGCATCGAAGCAATTTTTAAAACATTAGATAAAAAATCACGTCGAAATATGCCAAAAGATATTAGAGTAGCAACACCTTGGTATAAACCAAACAATAATACGACTGACCGAGTGCCTGATTATTATTTGTATGAAACGGATGATTGGCTGGTGTTCCCACATGAATTGGATGGTCTTACAGAAGAGGAGATATTCGCGAATAAGCCAGGAGTTAAGGAAATTCTCTCAAGCCATTTGAAATAAAATGCAGAAAAAGTAGGGGGGTGTACTTTAAAACAGCTTCCAGATTGACGTGAATTTTGTCGTCCTATTTTATTTGGAAAACGATTTTTGAAAGAGCTACAACATAATTGATACGGTTTTATTATGATTATTGATCATCTAGGTTTTGCTATATCCAACGTTGGCATAAGCAAATCATTTTATACAAAAGCATTAAAACCCTTAGATATAGAATTCATTGTTGAAGTACAAGGTTGGGTAGGGTTTGGATCGAAAGGCAGTCAAAAAGCTGAATTATGGTTTGGCGAAGATGATGCTGCGCATGCTCCAATGCATATCGCATTTAACGCTGAAACAAGAAAACAAGTGGATGAATTTTACAAAGAAGCATTAGCCGCAGGAGCTAAATGTAATGGCGAACCAGGAATCCGTGAAATTTACCATGCTCATTATTACGGCGCTTTTGTAATTGATCCTGATGGACATAATATTGAAGCAGTTTGCCATTCCGCAGAATAGTTATTCAACCGTATTCAGTGTCTCTTTGTGTCCCTTTCATAAATGAATGTAGCCCCGATGGTTTTGAACGAGCATCCATGGAAAAGATATTACTAAAAAAAACGCACTTTTAATAATTGATGTAGATAAGCGACTCAGAGAAGAACAGCAAATGATGTTCTTCTCTGAGACACGAATTTCGTTTGCCAAATGAATGCCGCGCAACGTTCTGCTTTTACTGATGTGTCATTAGACCGTATGCCAAACCACGGCAATATCATTGACTTGAATATCCGTTTTCCTGGGTTTAATTTGGAAATCTTCTATTTCAACATTATCAATATCATATTCATCGACTAGATCATTAATCTTATCTTCAAGTTCTTCTTCAAGTTCTTTTAGATCATCTTCGACCTTTTCAACTCTTTCTTTGGCTCTTCCCACATCTCCACGTTCCTTTAACACTCTAGAGCCTGCGCGACCTATTGAAGCACGTGATTTACCAAATAAAGCACCCAGCACGGTAATTCCTACATTCATGAAAGAACTGGTGGTATCGGCTTTTTCTTTATCAACACTAAGTTGATAGCGATCTAGACGATCCATTAAGACCTTTTCCTTTTTGCCGTAACGTTCTTGTAAAACTTCGATGGCCTCTTCTTTTCCATCGTTAAGCACATCAGATATTCTAGTTTTAAAATCTGCTAGAGTTTCGTAAGGGTTTGATTCAAGTTTTGGTGATTTACAGCGATAGAGTTCTAATTGGTGTTCGTGATAAAGCCAGTCTGATAATGATTTTTCACTTTTTCGAAGTTGTTTATCTTTGTTTAAGAACTCAGGTGTTTCAGCAAATTGTGCATTCTCAGGCGCAGTAGAAGGCAGGTTTGCAAAATATTGGTCACCATCTTCGTCATGAATAGCATTATCCCAATCTGCATCGCGATCTGAGGCATTTAGCTCTAGGTTTAAGTAATAGTTTTCTTCTTCATCGATAGCACGAGATTGATTAAAGAAACTGACGGTGCAATCTGCCATAAGTGAGGCAACATATTTTTTAGATGCCGATAAGTCAGGATGAAAATACTGTGGAATACTATTGTCTAAATTTGAATAGCTTTCGTAACCTTCAGATTTTATGTTTTCTTTTGCTGTATTTTCAGGTTCAGATTTTTCAGCGAGTTGAAATTTTTGATCGGCCATTAAAGTAGAAATTTCATCTTTCTTTAACGGTCCTTTTAAGTAACTCATGACCCAGCGTGTGCCAAAAACTCGTATATCATCCAAGTGCGCACTTTTGAGGAAGAAAGTACGCTTTTTCATATTAGACAAAAGCGTGCGAATCTCATCTTTGTCATAACTTGAACCGACTTTTCCACCTAAGCCATCTATTACTCTATCTACATCCTGTTTTGTTTGTAATCGGCCAATAAACCATGTGCCCATATTTGAGAGGCCTTTGTAATCTAGGTCTACTGGATTCTGGGTGCTTAAGATAACACCAACACCAAAAGCACGAGCTTGTTTAAGTAATAGCAGCATAGGTTCTTTACTAGGCGGGTTTTTAGTGGGCGGGAAAAAACCATATATTTCATCCATATACAGGATAGTCTTAAGAGCTGAAGTGCCACTTTGACGACGCATCCAAGCAACAAACTTATTTAGCAACAAAGTTACAAAGAACATACGTTCTTCATCACTTAAGTGAGAAATTGAGAAAATAGCAACCTTGGCCTTACCATTTTCATCATAAAGTAGTTTTTGAATATCTAAGGTTTCCCCCTCTAACCATGCGCTAAAAGTGGGAGATGCAATAATTGAGTTAAATTTAGTCGCGAATTTAAAACGTTCTGCTTGAGGATAAAATGCATCCAAAGGTAATACACCAATCTTTTTAAATGGAGGGCTGATGATACGACCAATTAGGTCTTCAAGACTTAAATCATTACCATTTAACCAGGAATGAGTGATTAATTGGGCTAACAATATATATTCTTTAGATTCCACAGGGTCAGCTTCAATCCCGATTAAAGACAGTAAGCTGCTGACTGTAGAGTTTATATACGATGAAAACGAATCACTATCATCTAGAATTTCTTCTGGCGGAGTTTCTAATGAGCTTAAGACATTAATACTAACGCCTGCGCTACTACCCGGCGTGTAAATAGTCTTCTTCATTGCGGCAAATTTTGCTACGCGGGCACTGTCTTGATGATGACTTTCTATGCCGTTCTTCCACATTTCAGCGGTTTTAGCGGCATATTCTGCAACGTTTTGTTCTTTGCTATTTGCTTCATCAGCAATCCATGGCTCAAATGAACTAGGTGCAAACTCAGGGTCGGCTAAACACAGGTTACCCATATCACCTTTAGGATCAATAATGATAGAAGGAATGTTATCTATAACCGCTTCTTCAATAATGCCTACGCCGAGACCTGTTTTG
>CALFUP010000147.1 GCA_937929875.1 uncultured Cocleimonas sp.
TGGAACAAAGGTGGAATCCTTTACTCTCCAGCAATGCGTTAATAGCGACTGCTTGAATAAGGGGCCTTTTTGGCCCCTTATTTTTTATCAGTTAAATAAAAACTCCCTTCCTCACTTAATTTGGTTTTTTATTCCTTTCAAATAATTTGACCTAACTTATTTAATAAGCGATAGCTTTTTATGGCAAACGACACTGCAATACCCAAAACACAAACAAAACAAAAAGTAGCTTTTTATAATCGAGCAGAAAATAGATCAATGATTTTTCAAATCATTGTCGCTGCTGGACTCGCCTATTTTTTCTATACCATATACAACAACACCTTAACCAACATGGAAGCCCGTGGAATCCGAACTGGTTTTGGCTTTATGAATCAGCCTGCAGGCTTTGATATTTTACTAAAACTTATTCCTTACGAAGCCACAGATACCTATGGTAGAACCTTCTTTGTTGGTCTCTTAAACACCTTATTAGTCTCTTTTATTAGTATTATATTTGCGACTCTTTTGGGTTTTCTAGTAGGTGTGTCTCGTCTTTCTGCAAACTGGTTGGTATCAAAAGTTGCTACTATTTTTGTAGAAACCTTTAGAAATATACCTTTATTGCTACAAATATTCTTTTGGTATTTTGCTGTATTAGCAGCATTGCCAGGAGTACGTTCGAGCCTAAATTTTGCTGACTCTGTATTTCTCAATGTGCGGGGTTTATCAATACCAAGAATCATTTGGGGAGAAGGTTCAAGCATCGTTTTTTATGCATTTGTTGTCGCAATTGTTGCGATATTCTTTTTGTCACGCTGGGCGCGTAAACGCCAAGAGGCAACAGGACAGCCATTTGCATTGCTATGGGCAAATCTTGGCTTATTAATAGGATTACCTTTATTGGCATTCTTAGTAACGGGTATGAATGCAACTATTGAAGTACCTAAATTACAAGGTTTTGGTTTTCAAGGAGGGATGACGCTCATACCTGAATTAATGGCTTTGACAGTAGCTTTGTCAGTTTATACTGCAGCATTTATTGCAGAAGCTGTAAGAGCAGGTGTGCAATCTGTATCCCATGGACAGGTCGAAGCAGCCGCTGCTTTAGGCTTACCTAATGCAAAAGTATTGCGATTCGTAACGATCCCGCAAGCACTTCGAGTAATAGTGCCACCCTTAAACAGCCAATATCAAAACTTAATTAAGAATTCATCCCTTGCAATGGCAATCGGTTATCCTGATCTGGTAGCTGTATTTATGGGGTCTACACTTAACCAAGTGGGCCAGGCCGTAGAGATCGTATTCATGACGATGATGGTTTACTTGGTCATTAACTTAACGTTATCCACATTTATGAATTGGTATAACGCTCGCATCAAGCTCGTTGAGCGATAGGAGGTATTGTTATGGATAATACATTTACACCAATAGAAGCAAGAAAGCCTCCTTCTGGAGCAATCGGACCGATTGCCTGGATGAGAGCTAGCTTATTTTCATCACCAATTAATACCCTATTAACGGTATTTTTTGCATACATCATTATTCGGTTTGTTCCTCCGGTTATTGATTGGGCGTTTATCAGTGCTAACTGGGTTGGAACCACCCAAGAAGAATGTACTAAGTCAGGCGCATGTTGGATTTTTATTAAACAATGGTTTAGTCAGTTATTATATGGATCATACCCTGAGAACTTACATTGGCGGGTGAATCTTGCACTTATAGGTTTAGTTGCTGTAGTTGTTCTGCAGTTCTTCTTACCTCAGCATCTACGTCGTCGTGTTGGTTGGGTGAGTTTATTGGTATACCCTTTAATTTCACTATGGTTAATGTATGGTGGTTTTGGTTTAGAAACTGTAAGTACTGATAAGTGGGGTGGTTTTTCACTTAACATCTTACTTGCCTTTGCAGGTATTTTGATGTCTTTACCGATTGGTATTGTTTGGGCGCTTGGGCGACAATCAGAAATGCCATTTGTACGTGTGGTTTGTATTTCTTCAATTGAATTATTCCGTGGTGTACCACTTATTACAATCCTATTTATGGGCTCTGTAATGTTACCCTTGTTTTTCCCTGCTGGTGTTCAACTAGATAAATTAATGCGTGCTTTCATCGCGATCACTTTATTTCAATCTGCTTATATGGCAGAGGTCATTCGTGGAGGATTGCAAGCTATACCTAAAGGTCAGGTAGAAGCAGCCAACTCATTAGGTTTAGGTTATTGGAAAACCATGCGTTTAATCGTATTACCACAGGCACTAAAAATATCGATTCCTAACATTGTAAATACGTTTATTGCATTGTTTAAAGATACTACTTTGGTATTGATCATTGGTTTGTTTGAAGTATTAAGTACTATTCAAGCAGCATTACAAAATTCAAATTGGCTCGGCGGTCATCACATAGAAGGTTATGTGTTTGTTGCTTTTGTGTTCTGGGTTTTCTGTTACACGATGTCTCGCATCAGTGTACATATAGAGAAGAAGCTCGATACCGGCCACTCAAGAAGCTAATTAGATATTCGGAGAAATCATGTCAACTCAAACAAAATCAAACACTATAGATTCCATTGTAAAAATGGAGAAACTGAACAAATGGTACGGAACATTTCATGTACTTAAGGATATCGACTTTGACGTTGCTAAAGGCGAAAAAATTGTTGTTTGTGGTCCTTCGGGATCGGGTAAATCAACACTCATCCG
>CALFUP010000148.1 GCA_937929875.1 uncultured Cocleimonas sp.
AACGCAAATTAATACATTGCTTAATCGTCCCCCTGAGTTTGCTTTTGAGGTGAATAGTTATAGTAGAACACCCGCTGCGTTTACACATGAAATCGCTAAATTATATCAATGGGCTGAATCGAATGAAGAAATTACTTTAGCCGATATCGCTATCCAAAAAAGTCAGGTTCAATCTCAATTATCACAATATGCGAGTAAGCCAGATTTTAGCCTTGGAGCGAGCTATTCGCAGATTGGATCTCGTGATGTTCCGGATCTACGAAATAACGGCAGAGATGCATTCTCAATCAATTTTGGGATGAATATTCCTCTCAATCGAGGTAAAAATGATGCGATAAAAGAACAAGCGAAATTGCAGCATTTAAAACAAATAGAAAACAAAAAAGCGATGCAGAATCAACTGCGTAATGCGGTAAAAGGCTATTATTTTAAATTGAATAATGCCTATCGACAGACCGTTTTATATAAAAACAACCTTTTGCCTCAAGCAAACCGAGCGGCTCAAATTGCACAATTACAATATCGTGAAAATAAAGGCTCTATAGGCCAATATTTAGAAACTCAGTCTACATGGCTTAATTTTCAATTAGCCTATCAGCGAGCAGTAGCAGATTATTGGTCTAATCTAATCCAGATGGAAAAACTCACAGGTAGAAAACTATGAATTTCCAAATAGGTGGTAAAAAGTTGAGTCTATTATTGCTAGCCAGTTTATTAGGGGCGTGTAGCAACAGTAAAATCCAAACTAATATGAATGAATTACAACGTAATTTCGATACTTATCAATATTCGTCTTATGTTAAAGCCAATTTAAAAGCTGAAAGTGTTGTTGAGACTAAAAGGAATATTACTAACGCTAATCAAATGACTTTAGCTAAGCGGCGATTGAGCAATAGTAAGAAACAATCTACTAATAAGATTTCAAATACCGTTAATAACAACGGTTTATATAAACCAAGCAAACAAGGAAATGAAGTCATTTTAACTAGCTTGGCAGGTCTAGATAATGTACTTACTTTAGCCTTAGAAAATAACCTTGAGATCCTCACTGCGAAGCAACAAGTCACAGCCAGCTTAGCTAAATATGATCAAGTCGGCTTTTTAGACGATATGCTTATTCAATACGCTGCATTTACGGATACTAAAAAACCTGTTCAATTTCCATCGCCCGGATTACTAAGTTTAAAATCATCGATTATTGATCAATCTATCGAAACTCAACGCTTAAGATTAATGCAGAAAATTCAAGATGTAATCACACAGACTAGACTCACTTACCATGAATTACAGTTTATAAAAGCTGAAACCCTCTTAATAAATCAAGATATCAGCTTATCGAAATCACTAAAGAAAGAATTACAAAATAACTATGCGAGTAATACGGGGGATTTAGATGGGGTTCTACAAGTTGATATTGATCTAGCGACCAGTCGTAATAAATTACAAACGACTAAAGATAGATACAATTCTCAACAAGTCCGTTTGAATTCATTACTCAATCGATCGCCTGACTTGAAAATAGGGAAGTTGGATAAAATTCAGAGTCATAAATTTGATCTGAATTCAGATAGCTCAACAACTATAAAACAAGCACAATTAAATAGAGTTGAAATCGCTATTTTGTTATCTGAGTTGGCTCAAATGGAAAAAGTAATTCAGCTCTCTCAAAAGCGTTTTTATCCCGATTTGGATTCAGGCTTTAGTCGCTTAAAGAACGGGCAATTTTCTACTAAAGCAAAGATCAAAAAGAATAAAGTTCTTGCTAAAGATGATGCATATCTCACCGAGACTCGTGAAAAAGTAAAAGCACTTAAATCAAAAATAGCGGCTCTGAAAACTAAAACAGCAGATGATGTTCAACAGCTTGTTTCAAAACATCACATTTCAAAGAAGACGGTAAATTTATATGAAAATACTGTGATCCCAAAGGCCAAAGTTTCCCTTGAAATTGCAAATAATCAGTATGAAACGGGTGAAACCAATTATGCAAATGTAATAAAAACAAATAAAAAACTATTAAAATATCGCTTCGAACTCTTAAACAGACAAAAGCAGAAAGTAACTAATAAAATTCTATTGGAGCGATTAATATCAAAAATGTGATCAATGTGTTAATTGAAAAATAAATCTATAAAGCTATTTAATTTAATATAAATGACACCCCCCACTTTTTACGCATTTATCTGAGGAGTGGGTGTTCGGTTATAGACTTGTAAGTTGATTTTTTAAAATTTAAATTCGAACTGAAAGTTTGAATTGTTAAAACCACTACTATTCAAATTCATATTTTCAAACACGCCATTGCTTTCCATGACATAAACCAGTGCAATGGCGGTAATAATTGCTGTAAAAACCGCTAGAGCAATCTTTATATAACTATATGGTCGTTCGCCCTGAATAGTGCCATTCCTACCATTAATAACATAACGATAGGTCTTTCCACGATAATCGAATGCCGCCGACCAAACAGGAAGCAATACATGTTTGAAGGTGGTGTCATCATGTTGAGTATTAACCGCAGAAATACGTTGATGGTCACCGCCAATATCAGAACGAATCGATTGATTGATTTTATGTTCCATGATGTTTTCGGCTTGTAAAAAACCTTGATCTACCGTGACTTGGTAAAGCTCGCTTCTAAAACCACTGATGTATTCTTCAGAGTACGGCACCAGCTGATCTAAGTCCCAGGGTTGTAGATGGTTGATGATAGTGCGTGGTAAGGTTTTACTTGCGCCAATCAAGACATCATCAAAATGGACATCAACGCGGCCTGCGACGGGAGACCAACGAATACGTGGAACTGTTCGTGTGCGTTGCACACGTCTGCCATTCACTACTGTGGAATAGACTTGTCGATCGTAATAAGTTGTGCCGCGTTGTCCGCGATATTGATTAAAGGTTTGACTGTCATAAGTCCAATAGGGAAGGAAAATTCCAATAAGCTTTTCTTCACGACTTGTGTGACTTTTTAGAGAAGAGGGCGCGAACCAGCGACTCCCCATCCATGTATCGAAAATCTCAATTGCTTGTTTTTTCTCAAACTTAAACGGCAGTAATGAACGTGGTTCAATAAAGCGTGCGTTGTTGGTGCTAGCTATTACGGGAGTCTCGCAATAAGGACATTCACCGGCATGCTCATAGGGTTTAAAACTAAATTCAGCACCACAAGATGGACATTGAATAGCTTCGATTTGCTCATCATCAATGATGCCATCTTCATCGGTGTGTTTGAGTCTACCCAACTCTTTTAAGGCTTCTTCAAAGTCGTATTCTTTTATAGGTTCGTATTGGGTGTCAACAGGGTAATGATGCGTACAAGAGCGGCAGACTAAGTCTTGAGTGGCAGGAGAATAGATTAAGTCAGAGCCACAATTTTTACAGGGAAAATGCGCTTGAGTGATGACATGAGCATCTTCAACTTCTTGTTTTTCTGCAGGTGAGAGTGGCGTAAATAGCCAATCAAAATCCTGATTTTTGTCGAAAGGTGTCTTCACTTATACCAAGTCTTAATTATCTTCGAAGGAAATAGCTAAGCCTCACTACTTAATGAATTAACATTCAAAAAGTAGGGGGGTGTCATTACTATTGAGGAATTTACGTTTTCTTTAGTTAGGTAAGCGTGGTGGAGTTGCTTCATCATCTTCAAACAAACCCGTCAAAGATTCGATGTTCTCAATAGCTTCCCATGCGCTCATGCCGTCAATCCAAGCCAAAGTACCAGGAGTAATTTGACGGGTGCTGGCGAGTTCTTGCAAGGTACTTAAGTCATACGGGCCCATACTTTTACGATCAATTGCTACGTGCCAATTAGTATCTGGTAATGGTGGAGGTGTCGCAGCTGCAGGCGCCATAGCAACTACAGTCGGGTTATTAGCTTGCGGCTGTGAGCTCATGTCAGCAGTCATTTTGTTGGCCATAGCAAAACCCAGACCCATTTCAATTGCGCTGCCAGCGCCCCCGCCGTTATTGCCAAGTTGCATAGATTCTGCTGCACCAAATTGGATGTATTTATTCAAGTCGCCAATCATGCCCATGCTGGTGCGTTTGTCTAAGGCTTCTTCTACCGCGGGTGGTAGTGAGATGTTTTCAACTAAAACCTGGGTTAACTCCAAACCGTAATCTTTAAACTCGGGTGCGATGCGTTGAGTCAGCAGCTCACCTAATTGACCTTGGTTTCCTGCTAAATCTAATACGGGAATTTCAGAACTACCTAAAATATCGGTATAACGTGTGACGATAAGATTCCGTAATTGGCTGCTGATCTCATCGATAGTAAAGTGACCATCTGTACCAACAATTTCACGAATGAACTGTGCTGGATCGTTAATGCGAATATTATAAGTTCCGAAGGTACGTAAGCGCACCATACTAAATTCTTTATCACGCATCATAATTGGGTTTTTGGTACCCCATTTCAAGTCAGTAAATTGGCGCGTATTAAAGAAATACACTTCAGCTTTAAAGGGACTTTCAAAGCCGTGATACCAATGTTGTAAGGTCGAAAGAATAGGGAGGTTCTTGGTCTCAAGCTCGTATAAACCTGGGCCTAAAATATCCGCGATTTCACCTTCACTAACAAATACAGCAACTTGTGATTCACGCACGGTAAGCTTCGCGCCAAACTTGATTTCATTGCCGTAACGTTGAAAACGATACACCATCGTATCGACGCTAGAATCTGTCCATTCGATGACATCAACAAATTCGCCAAATAATTTATCCCAAAGTCCCATAGTAAAATCCTTTAATGTGTTCTAATGTTTGCAATGAACTTAAGCTAAATATCAGTCATTGCAATAAGCTAATCTATTGGTTATGTAATGCTGAACTTAGCCCTCAAGTGCCTTTGTAGCTGAACTTGCAGGGCCTTCAGAACGTGCTTTTGCAGAAATTAATGCTTCGCGTAATTCACCTTCCATAGACTCTAATTCTTTAGCCGCTTCTTTGCGTTTAGATTTGCCTTCTTCTGCAATACGTAAACTGTCATTGATGGTTTCGATGAGTTGATTATTGGCTTTACGTACTGATTCAACATCAAATATGCCACGTTCCATTTGCGTGCGTACTTCTGCATTCGCTGTACGTAAGTTATCAGCATTACTTTCTAAAAGGTCATTTGTAAGGTCAGTAGCCTTCTTTACGGTATCTGCAGTATCGCTCATACGGAAAATTGTCACAGCTTGCGCCAACTGATTTTTCCATAAAGGAACGGTGTTTATTAGCGTCGAGTTCACTTTGTTAATCAACATTTTATCGTTTTCTTGCACGAGGCGAATACTCGGTAAACTCTGCATAGCGACTTGACGCGTTAAACGTAAATCGTGAACTCGACGTTCAAGGTCATCGCGAACGCCTCGTAAATCTCGCACTGCTTGAGCATGCATCATATTGTCAGTTTCTTTAGCTGCAATTTTTTCCAACACTGGAATATCGGTAGTTTCCATTTGGTTTAGCTTTTCATCACCAGCGGCAATATATAATTCTAGCTTGTGGAAGAAATCTAAGTTCGCATCGTACAATTTGTCTAATGAAATAATATCAGTAAGTAATTGTGTTTTTTGTACTTCCATTTTGTCGGTAATAGTGTTGATTTGCTTACGCACATCATCGTATTTACTTAAGAAAATCGACACGGGTTTCGCTTTGCCAAATAAACGTGCCCAGAAACCTAGTTTTTTATTTGGATTAAGCTCGTCGATATCAAAACCACGTATGGTGGCAATCATGTCGTTTAGGGGAGCGCCAGTTTTACCTAAGTCTTTATTTCTGACTCCTTCCAACATGCTTTCAGAAATAGTGCTCATTTCTTCTTGGGCATCACTACCAAACGCTAAAATACTATTACTGTCTTCGGTATTTATTTGTTTGATTAGACTGTCGATGGTCTTTCTGTCTGATGAATTAGCATCTTTATAAAGCATAATTTCATTGGAAATGGCTTTATATTCAGTAATTTCAGTGCCAGGAAGGAGTTCGACATCAGTAGCGAATGTAGTGGTAGTTTCAGACATTGAGATGTTCCTTATGTAGTAGTTTGTATTGTTAAAAGTAATCGATGCAAAGTTATGGCTCAGTTTATAACTAGGCTTAGGCTGCGGGCAGCATAAAATTGTTTCGATTAAATTCCTTTTAATTGAGCTTTGAGTACTTCGATTTTTACATCTAAATCAAACTGATCATTTTCTAATAGTTTTTTGTGTTGTTCATCAAAAGTGGTTTCTATCGATTCTAACACTTCTGCAAAGTTTTGATCTAAAGCTGCAGTGGATGCTGATTTGTTTTGTGTATTGGCATAACTTTCTGTTACCCGAGCCGTCCCATCCAAATAAACCTTAAGGAATTTGCGCGCGCGGCTTAAATCTTTAGGATCTTCTTCAATCAACGTTAAAATTCCACGGGCTTTGCTAATGATAATTTTAAGATGACGGTTAAATTCAATATTACGAATATTTTTGCGTGAAGCTTCGATGCTGGCGATTTTAAGTTCAGCTTCTTCTAAAGCCTCATAAACCTCTTCAGCGCTTACACCTAAAGAGATATCTAATGACTTATCCTTTCGTGGGTCGATACCATAAGCAATAAGAAAAGCGACTAATGTCACTACGGCAATTAATACACTTTCAAATAAGTCATATTTAGTAAGAAAAAGTGCAGTTAAGCCAGTTGTACCCGCAAGTATAATCGCAGCTAAGGTTTTAAAGGGAGTTCCAGGCGCTTTAGAAAACTTATTTTGTTTGAAGCGGCTTTCTAATTTGAAACCATGACGTGCAACGATAGCGGCTACCATAAAACCTGCAAACAATAATCCTGAGGTGATACTTAAGGTTATATTGCCTTTGAGTAAATGCACTATTGCCGCAAATAGAACGGGCATCGGCATAATAAATAACAGCAGTCCTTTGAATCCTGTTCTGACAGTATTTAGAATTTTGTTTTCTGGATCGTAGCGTGAGGCTTTTGACATTATAACTCTTTAGGTCGATTAAATGGTCTTGTTAATTTAGAAGTTTCTTGAGTTAGGTGTTGCTGATAAAAATATTGAGCAAAGCTTGAAGTGAAACTAATCCAACAGTCGCAGAGAGCAACAGAAAACCGATAATTTTTTGAATAAGATAAGGCATAACTTATTATAGTCCATTTAAACACAGTGTACTTACTTGTAATAAAAGATGTGGTTGAAAAACTATTTATCAAGGACAACATTAGTAAAACTAATAAAGTTGTTTTTCTATTAATATTGCTATGTCTAATTAAGCTCTAGCAATGGGTCTTGAAGGATCTGTTATCCATTCGCTCCATGAACCTAGGTAAAGTTTAGAACCTGAGAAACCCGCTATTTCCATAGCTAGCATATTATGACAAGCCGTCACACCAGATCCACACATGTGAACTACTTGTTGGCTAGGAGCGTCATCGACAATAGCTTGAAACTGATTTTTTAAATCCAATGGAGACAAATACAAACCATCATTATCAAGATTCAAACTGAAATCACGATTAAGAGCACCGAGTATATGTCCTGCAATAGGGTCAATAGGTTCAGCTTCGCCACGATATCTTGGTGCTGCTCTTGCATCTACTAAACTAAAGTTCTTTTCATCTATATTTTTTGAAACCTGATTAACAGTGACAAGATAATCAGGGTTGAAATCAACCGTAAATTGTTTTTGTACTGGTTTGATAATGTCAGTAGTCATCGGATTATTCTGCGATAACCAATATTTTAATCCACCATCTAAAACAGCCACATTTTTATGGCCAAAACACCGCAACTGCCACCACATACGGCCTGCAATAGCACCACTCATATCGTCATAAACCACAACTTGGGTGTTTTCATTAATACCCCAAGCCCCCAGTTTTTTTGCTAATTCTTCAGCTTTAGGCAGCGGATGACGACCGGTATTTGATGTAATAGGCGAGGAAAAATCATTATATAAATAACAATAAGTAGCGTTAGGAATATGTCCCTCAAGATAAGATTTATATCCCCATTCTTTATCCATTAAAGACTCACGACAGTCTAGAATTATCCAGTTAGGATTATCTTGGTTTTGCAAAAGAACTTCGGCTGAGACAATAGTTTGATAAGACATTAAAGACCTATTTGTTAAGATGATTTATCGATTATAGTAAATTTACACATCTTAATTGGGTAATATGTGAAAAATATTAATCGTCTTCAAACAGTTAATGATGACTATCAACAAAATGGCGCTGTAATACCTATGCAAAAGTGGGGGGTGTCATTTTTTATCTTAAATTGGCTATGAAATAAACAAATCATTTAAGTAAGCACTAGTAGGATCACCTGCAGTAGATGCAAAATTTGATAGGTTTGGAAATATTGATGATATTAATTGGTCATCAACACCAAACCAATGACAAATGCTTGCATTCAATTGGTCTTGTGCTGTGGTTGGGATTAAGCGTCCTTTTGTACTAAAGTCATCTTTACCTTCTAA
>CALFUP010000149.1 GCA_937929875.1 uncultured Cocleimonas sp.
AAGCAGATGAAGTGGATGTAAAAATAAACCCAGCGGACATAAAGAAAGATACTTTCCGTGCTTCTGGAGCTGGTGGGCAGCACGTTAACAAAACAGAATCTGCGGTTCGATTAACGCATTTACCTACAAATACAGTAGTCCAATGTCAAAATGGACGCTCTCAACATCAAAACAAAGCCACGGCAATGAAGCAATTAAAAGCTAAATTGTATGAGCAAGAAATGCAATCCCGAAATGCTGAAAACCAAGAGCTTGAAGATAATAAATCAGATATTGGTTGGGGCAGTCAAATCCGTTCGTATGTATTAGATGCTTCACGTATAAAAGATCTGCGTACCGGTGTTGAAACAGGAAATACTCAAGCCGTGTTAGATGGCTCGCTTGATCAATTTATTACGGCTAGTTTGAAATCAGGTGTTAAATAAATTTAAGCAAACATCAAACTAACAAGATTTACATATTAATAAAGTTAAATTAAAGAGATAAACATGTCACAAGATAATCAAAACCAACCAGGTCAAGCAGTAGAGCCACAAGATGAAAATCAACTTATCGCTTTACGCCGTGAAAAGCTTGGTGAGATGAGAGCAGCGGGTAATGCTTTTCCAAATGAGTTTAAAAGAGAGCAATATGCTGCTGATTTACAAAAACAATATGTAGATCAAGATAAGCCTTGGTTTGATGACAATGAAGTTCGTGTGAGTGTCGCTGGGCGAATCATGCTGAAGCGTGTAATGGGTAAAGCGAGCTTTATTACTATCTCAGATACTTCAGGACGACTTCAAATCTATGCTCAAATCAAGCTATTGGGTGATGAGTTATATGAATCTTTCAAAACGTGGGACAGTGGTGATATTGTAGGCGTAGAAGGACTTTTATTTAAAACTCAAAAAGGCGAATTGACGGTTAAAGCTGACAAACTTCAGTTATTAACAAAATCATTACGTCCACTTCCTGAAAAATTCCACGGTTTAAGTGATCAAGAGCAACGTTATCGTCAACGTTACCTTGATTTGATCATGAGCGAAGAAACGCGCGATACATTTAAAATGCGCTCTAAAATTGTTTCGTACATAAGACGATTCTTTGAAGGTCGTGACTTTATGGAAGTAGAAACTCCCATGTTACAAGTGATTCCTGGTGGCGCAACGGCCCGTCCTTTCGAGACACATCATAATGCGCTGGATATTGATATGTATTTGCGTATTGCACCTGAGTTGTACCTTAAGCGTTTAGTGGTGGGGGGATTTGATAAAGTATTTGAAATTAATCGTAATTTCCGTAATGAGGGATTATCAACGCGCCACAATCCTGAATTTACAATGATTGAATTCTATCAAGCCTATGCAACCTTTCATGATCTGATGGATATTACTGAAGAGCTATTTCGTGGTTTAGCGCTTGAAGTATTGGGATCTACAGAAGTACCGTATCAAGGTGAAGTCTTTGATTTTGCTAAAACCTTTGAGAGAATCTCGGTAACGGATTCAATCTTAAAACATAATCCTGATATAACTGCTGATGATATTAGTTCTTTAGAAGCTGCAACTGCGCTTGCGGAGAAATTAGGAATACATGTTGAAGGCTATTGGGGTCTGGGCAAAATTCAAATGGAAATATTTGATGTAACGGTTGAAAAGAAACTGTTAAATCCAACGTTCATCACAGAATATCCTGCTGAAGTTTCGCCACTAGCACGCCGTAACGATGATAATGACTTTATCACTGATCGTTTTGAGTTATTTATAGGTGGTCGTGAAATTGGTAATGGTTTTTCAGAGCTTAATGATGCAGAAGATCAAGCTGAGCGTTTTCAAAAACAAGTCGCTGAAAAAGATGCCGGTGATGCCGAAGCGATGCATTACGATGCGGATTATATCCGAGCATTAGAATATGGGATGCCACCAACAGCAGGCGAGGGTATTGGAATTGATCGTTTGGTAATGTTGCTGACTGATTCACCTTCGATTAGAGATGTCATTCTTTTCCCTCATATGCGTCCTGAATAAATAAGGCTACTGAGCATTCATCTTTTTCACCTTAATGCTTCGTTGTCTTCGAGCACGAACGGTTGCATACTAATGTATGTTTACGTTCTGTGCGCGAGGGCGACTCGATTTAACGCGGATACAAACACCCAGAGGCGTTAATCAATCTAATTAAGTCAAAGAACAATCATAAAACAATCAAAAAGGTGGGGGGTGTCATTTTTAAATGTTTTCTTAGTTAATCAGCAAAGCTTCAATCTTTTAGATATTTCCTTTAAGAAAATTGCTTCACTATTTTTTTATGTTTGTGGCCTCAATGAGACATAATAACTGGTGTGATCATACTGTCTAAAATCTTCTTAGTTACCCCACCAAATACCTTGCTTTGTAGTCCTGAAGTACCATAACTACCCATGATTAGGAGGTCTAAACTGTTTTCAGCGATGTGATTAAGGATAACTGTAGACACATCGTAGCTTCCTGTAGTCGTTCGTCTTACATTTGCATTGACACCATGTCTTCCGAGGTGAGCTGCTAAATCATCAGCTAATAATTCGCCTTTCGCAGTTTTCTTTTTACCCTCGGTAACAACCAAAATGGTTACTTCATTGATTTGCTTCAAAATAGGAATTGAGTCGTGTAAAGCTCGGGTTGCTGTTGCAGTGCCATCCCATGCGATTATTGCTTTTTTGGCAGGAGTACGATGAGCTCCAATATAAGGCATGAAAAATACAGGTCTACCGCAATGAACCATAATTTTACTTGCAATGGACTCAATCAATTCAAAGTTTCTATTCGTAGGATTTGCCTGTCTGAAAATAACCAAATCGAAATTACGTGAAAACTTAGCCATTGCCTTTCTCAGACCTTTACCTGCAGCTAAATCAATTATCTTGGTGTCAAACTCAATGCCTTTGGCTGTGGCTTGTGTACTGAAGTCTTCAATTCGTTTTTCAGCTTCCTGTAAACTAATATTGTATTGCGCCGTTTCTGCTTTAACGATCATATGAGCAGGTTTTATAGCAGAAAGTGTTACGCCAGTGAGTCTTGCTTGTTGCGTTATAGCCAAATCGAAAGCAGTGTTTATTCTCTCTTGATTAGATTTACCATCGTCGAGGTAAACTAAAATATCTTTATATGACATTTGTATTCTCTGTTAAATTATTTTTGTATCGTATTATATCGTTTCCTCATGGTAGATAAAATTATTCCGATGAGGTGCAAGTCATGCCAGAACCATTTATCTGATAAAGATTCAATTCAATCTGGAATTTGTATATTGTTTAGATTCATTTACTACTTTCCGTCGGGAATCAAAATGTTTAAAACTTTCAAATTGATAGAAAAAAAAGAAGAACAATTCTCACAAACTGAAGGCAAAATGACCTTTCGTTTAGAAGATGAAAATGGAATTGAAAGAACAGTATGGGGTAACACTCAATTAGATGAAGATCTCAATTCAATCGGAATTGTTGCTTTGCGTCCGCGTGAACATCCTTTAATTCAATGCTTATTTTTAACCAATGTTAATGAGAAGATTAATATTGAGTTTACTCAATACAATGACGTATTTGAACGTAAAGATGATGAATCAATCGTTGCTACAGCAGAAGATATTGAGAAAATTGCCAGAGAAATGCAAAATAAACCCATGCGAGTAGGCGCTTTATTGAAGTCAACTGAAGTGAAAATAACTGAAAGTATGAGTTAATACACTGACAATCCTTTGTTCCTCATTTTAATGAATTGGCGCTTTTAAGCGCCTTTTTTATTGCTGTATTTTTTGTAACTACTCAAATTGGTTCTAGACGTTTCTTATTAGTGGTTCTTCACGTAAGCTTCAAAGTGTTTGATAATAGTCCTCTATCAAATGGTGTTTACCTTTACTTATGTCACGAGTAATTCTTTTTAGTCTGTTTTTTATTGCAACATTTCTTCAAGCGGGTGCATATGGATTAACTTTCATGTTGCCCAAGTTATTTGAGGTTTTTTCTGCAAATGAAAAGGATGTCGGTTTGATGTTATTCATAACGGCACTCTCAACCATTCTAAGCGTGTTTTTTTCAGGTCACCTCTCTGATAAATTTGGCAGAGTTCAAACATTAGGAATAGCCTGTTTTTCTATTGCTGCTTCTTTATGCTTATATGCCTATTCAACATCAGTCGGATTAATCCTAATCATGGCAAGTCTATTACTAGGTTTTGGTTGGGGCTCAACATATACCTTAATCCCGATTGTTTTAGCTAGATTAGTTAAGAATGATGAAAGAGTAAGATATTTCGCATTACTTTCTGTCTTTGTGATGGCAGGTTTTGGCTTTACTCCTGTGATGGCATCTGCGTTAGAAAATATTGGCTATTCAATTTCAAGTTCGTTTTATTTGATTGCCATTTTGTGTTTTTGTGCTGGTTTAATATTTATATTCTTAGTTTCTCCTATAAAAAATCATTCAGTCAATAAAGAAGTAGGACAGCAATCAAAATTAACACTCGCATCTATTTTTTCAATTCTACATTCCAAAGCTATATTGCCTTTAATCATGGCCTGTTTGGGAGCTTCGGTTTTTGCGGGTATGAATAATTTTCAAACAGTCTTTGCTGAAGATAAGGGCTTACAATATTCTTGGTTTTTCCTTAGTTATACAATAACAGTGGTATTTTTTCGCTTAGTTTTAGTTAGGTTTAAAGGGGGAAATAATCCATACCTCACCATTGCGCTGTTACAAACGTTGATGGTATCGAGCGTGATGTTGTTCTATTTTATGCCCAATAGTGGGTTTGTCTATGTGTTAGTGGCGATTCTATTCGGTTTAGGTTATGGAGTATCCTATCCTTTGCTTGTTGCAATGGCGGCAAATGATTCAGAAGAAGAACTATTACCTCAGTGTTTACAATTATTTTCATTAAGCTATTTCATAGGTATTTTTGGCTTTCCATTGATAGCAGGATGGATAATTGTCGAGATAGGGACGCCAACTTTACTACTCATTGTTGGGTTCTTAGCTTTACTTGAAACCAGCATGGCATTTAAGCGTTCATTTCAGGGGTAGTGTTGCTGATAACATGTATTGCACGTAATATGCGAAGATGAATTCAATCATCTCAATCAAGAACCTTTCTAAAGTCTACAACGGCGGTTTTGAAGCGCTAAAAAGTATCAATCTGGATATCGAAGAGGGCGAAATTATTGCTCTTTTAGGCCCCAATGGCGCAGGTAAAACTACTTTAATTTCAACTATTTGTGGGATTGTCTCACCAACAGGTGGCAGTGTATCTGTTAATGGCTATGACATTATTAAAAACTTCCGCGAATCTCGCCAACTCATTGGACTTGTTCCCCAGGAATTAACCCTTGGTGCCTTTGAAACGGTATGGAATACGATTCAATTTAGCCGTGGTTTGTTTGGTAAAAAAAGAGACGATGCTTATCTTGAGCAGCTACTAAAAGACCTTAGCCTTTGGGATAAAAAAGATAACGAATTAAGAATGTTGTCTGGTGGAATGAAACGTCGAGTTTTGATTGCTAAAGCCTTATCGCATCAACCAAAAATTATATTTTTAGATGAGCCAACCGCTGGCGTTGATGTTGAACTTCGAAAAGACATGTGGAATATCGTGCGTAAATTACGCGAATCTGGCGTTACCATTATCTTGACTACTCACTACATTGAAGAAGCTGAAGAAATAGCTGATCGCATCGGTGTGATTAGTGGCGGAGAGTTATTGTTAGTCGAAGACAAGCAAGTCTTGATGCAAAAACTAGGTAAGAAACAATTAGTATTAGAGATTAAAGAAACAATAGATAGTATTCCTGAATCACTCAAGCTTTACGATTTAAGCTTAGATAAAAATACCAATAAACTCACCTATACCTACGACACTGGTGGTGATAGCACAGGTATAACGAGACTACTGCAGAAAATTCAAGGAGAAGGCTTACAGTTAAAAGAGTTGCAAACTACGCAAAGTTCCTTAGAGGATATTTTTGTAACGCTTGTTCATGAAAAGAAAGAGGACGAAGCATGAGTTTAAATATTCAAGCAATCAAAGTGATCTACAAATATGAAATGTTGCGTTCCTGGAAGACGTTATTTCAAAGCTTAGCTTCACCAGTAATTTCAACAGCCTTATATTTTGTTGTGTTTGGTTCAGCGATTGGGTCACGCATCGATTCAATCGAAGGTGTTTCCTACGGTTTATTTATTGTGCCTGGTTTAACCATGCTTTCACTATTAACACAGAGTATTTCAAACGCATCATTTGGTATATTTTTCCCAAAATTTACAGGCAGTATTTATGAGGTGTTATCCGCACCGGTTTCATTTTTTGAAATTATGGTCGGCTATGTCGGTGCCGCTGCGAGTAAGTCATTTATCCTTGGAATTGTGATTTTAATTACTGCTAGCTTCTTTGTTGAATTAAGGATTGCTCACCCAATTTGGATGGTGTCTTTCTTAATATTGACCTGTGTTTCATTTAGCCTATTTGGTTTCATTATTGGATTATGGGCAACCAATTTTGAAAAATTGCAAGTGATCCCATTATTAGTGATCACTCCCTTAGTGTTTCTTGGAGGCAGTTTTTACTCTGTCAGTATGTTGCCGCCCTTTTGGCAGACAGTAACTTTGTTTAACCCTGTGCTTTATCTAGTCAGTGGTTTTCGCTGGAGTTTTTTTGAAGTCTCAGATGTGAATGTGGGGCTTAGTTTAGCAATGGTCGTCGTTTTCTTATTGTGTTGCTTGGCTGTGGTAAGTTGGATGTTTAAGACAGGCTATCGACTGAAAGAATAACATCCATTCATAAAGGTATAAAAAATAAAGGTATAAAAGTAGGGGGGTGTCATATTTAAATGACACCCCCCTACTTTTTTAACACTATTTGCGCTTTTAGTAACGCATTAACTCGTTATTAAGAATTAACGCCAGCCATACAAATGTATTTAACTTCTAAGTAGTCATCAATACCATAGGTTCCACCTTCACGACCTAAGCCAGACTCTTTAATGCCACCAAACGGTGCAACTTCCGTTGAAATTAAACCAGAGTTAACACCTACCATGCCGTATTCTAGCGCTTCAGACACTCTCCATACCCTTCCGATATCACGCGTATAGAAGTATGAAGCAAGACCGAACTCAGTATCGTTTGCCATCTTAATGGCTTCTTCTTCAGTCTTAAATTTGAAAAGCGGCGCAACTGGGCCGAAGGTCTCTTCGTAAGTGACACGCATATCAGTGGTCACATTACCCAGTAGTGTAGGGTAGAAGAAGCTACTGCCAAGTTCGTGGCGCTTACCACCGACTAAGACTTCGGCGCCTTTATCAACTGCGTCTTTAATATGCTCTTCAACTTTTTCAACTGCAGCCATATTGATTAATGGACCTTGAGCTACACCTTCATCAAAACCATTGCCGACTTTGAGTTCAGAAACTTTAACGGCTAGTTTCTTAGCAAATTCATCATAAACTGATTCGTGTACCAAAGTACGGTTAGTACACACACAGGTTTGACCGCTGTTACGGTATTTAGAAATCATTAAACCTTCAACAGCTGCATCTAAATCAGCATCTTCAAAAACGATAAAGGGCGCATTGCCACCGAGTTCTAGTGATAGCTTCTTTAAAGTATCAGAACATTGACGCATCAATAATTTTCCAACACCTGTAGAACCGGTAAAGGTTAATTTACGCACGATAGGATTTGATGTCATTTCACCACCAATCGCTTTGGCATCACCGGTAACAATACTGAAAATACCTGCTGGAATTCCAGCGCGTTCAGCGAGTACCGCTAATGCTAGTGCAGAATAAGGGGTCGCCTCAGCTGGCTTAAGCACCATCGGACAACCGACGCTTAGTGCTGGTGCCGCTTTACGAGTAATCATCGCATTTGGGAAGTTCCAAGGCGTAATTGCCGCACAAACACCGATAGCTTCTTTAGTCATAATAAGACGCTGATCATTGTTTTTAGTTGGCATGGTATCGCCACGCACACGCTTACATTCTTCTGCAAACCATTTTACAAATGAAGCGCCATAGCCAATTTCACCTGTCGCTTCGGTAATTGACTTACCTTGCTCGGTAGTCATGATGGTCGCTAGGTCAGCTTGGTTTTCCATGATCAGCTCAAACCATTTTTCCATGATTGCTGAACGTTCTGCCATCGTTTTAGCACGCCACGCAGGCCATGCAGCATTTGCAGCTTCAATCGCACGTAAAGTCTCAGCTTGACCCATGTCAGGTACAGTGCCAATGACTTCATTGGTTGCCGGGTTTGTTACTTCAAAGGTTTTACCACTATCTGCATCTAACCACTCGCCATTGATGTAGGCTTGCTGGCAAAATAGGCTGTTGTCATTTAGTTTCATTTGAATGTCTCTTTTAAAATGTGTTTTGCTGTTAAATAAGGATTAATTGGGTGCTGATTATAGCTATATATAGCTTAAAGGCTCGGACTTTCTACTGCTATTTACACAAAAACTGTCATGTAAACATCTGGTGATTTCATCTTGTTTATAAGATGGCGAATGTTATATTTGTGAGCTAACATTAATAATTATTACTATCATCCTGATTAAATGAAATAATTTTAATTTGAATTCAGTAAAAACATATCCAATACGCAAATATATCAAGCGCATATGCTTGGCTAGATAAATGTAAGGCAAATGGTTAGATAAATGGAAATTCGTCAATTAAAAACACTGGTGAGTATATTAGACTTTGGTGGTTTTGCCGCTGCAGGTGAAGCGCTAGGCTTGACTCAATCAGCGGTTAGTTTGCAAATTAAAGCCCTTGAACAAGAGTTTGGAGAGGATTTGTTTGATCGTAGGAAACGTCCACCATTGCCAACCGCACGAGCCATTACCCTGGCACGTAAATCACGCGAAATACTTCGCATGTGTAATGATTTAAGTAGTACCTCAGATGAGCATGCATCTGGATCATTGCAATTGGGTGCAGTGCCATCCGTGCAGCGCATGTTATTGCCTAAAGCACTCACCGAATTACGTGTGACTAACCCAGATTTATTTATCAGTGTGCATACAGGGCTTTCTGGTGAGTTAACTCGTAGTGTTTATCGCGGTATTCTGGATGCTGCCGTAGTAAGTGAGCCCCGAGAACTGCCAATGGGTATGAGCTGGTATCCATTTGCTTCCGAATCTTTAGTCGTCATTTCGCACAAGAAAGCAAAAGGCTCTACGGTAAAAGAAATATTGGAGTTAAATCCGTATATTCAATTTAAGCGCTCATCTCGCGCAGGTGAATTGATCGATGCAGAATTGAACCAGATAGGGATTCATACCAATATTGTGGTCGAAACCGACAATTTGGATTCTATCTGGCAAATGGTTTCTTGTGGATTGGGTGTTTCAGTCATGCCGCAACACATAGCAGACCATGAATTATCGGATAGCGAATTTCCTGCTGTAACAGTCAATACCGAAGGCAATAATCCTCATGATAAATTAAAGCCTCGTAATCTAAATATTCGTGAATTGAGGGAATTAAGCCAAAATCCTGTTAAATTGATTACAGGTTTAGTCAAACGAACTGCAGATCCAAAGTCTCATTTAATCAGTGCTTTATTGGAAACGTTAAAATACTAAGTCCAGTTTTGGCATAGATATAGATCTGGAATTAGTTTAGATCTGAGATACATTTGCATCAATTAAAAAATAAAATGGGATCAATTTAAATGTTTAAGCAAAGTGAAACATTAAAGAACTTGTACGGAATTAAACATGGCTTTTTCGGAAAAAGTGGGGGGGTGTCATCTGGTATTTACAATTCACTGAATTGTGGTCCTGCATCATTAGATTCACTTGATAATGTTATCGAAAACCGTTGGCGCGCTATTCATGCTTTGGGGTTGCAAGAAACCAAGCTTTTTGGTTTAAAACAAATCCATAGTACTACCGTACATGTAATCACAGCCAAAAGTAGTGATGATTTTCACGAGGGTGATGCACTTGTCACTAAAGTAAAAGGCTTTGCTTTAAGTGTTCTAGGCGCAGATTGCTCACCAGTTTTGTTTGCCGATAGAAAAGCGGGAGTCATTGCAGCCGCCCATTCGGGCTGGAAAGGTGCCGTCAATGGCATCATAGAATCAGTAGTAACCGCTATGTGCGAGCAAGGAGCAAGCAGAGAAAATATACATGCGTGTATTGGCCCTACTATTCATCAAGAGTCCTATGAAGTTCGCAATGATTTTATTCAACAATTAGAGTCATTAAGTGACTTTGATACGAGTAAATTTATTAAACATAAAGCTGGGAAAAGCTATTTTGACTTACCAACTTATATTTTGGCGCAATGTGATCGCAGTGAAATTAAAGCAGAGTCCCTAGGTATTGATACCTATACAGGTGAAGAGGAATACTTCAGCTTTCGTCGAAATACGCATGCCGATGAAAAGGAATACGGACGACAAATATCTATCATCGCTTTACGTTAAATCGTTAGTGCTAGTAATCAATATTGTATATATCCAAGCTATATTGTCGAACTGGTACTAGAATAGCATCTAACATTTTGTAAGAATGCTTACTTTATAAATAAAATTGAGTTTAGCCTTTAGTAAATGCTTAATTCAAAATATCAGAAATATTAAATAGGATTAAAATTATGAGCAGAACTGTATACGTGAACGGTGAATACCTTCCAGAAGAAGATGCCAAGGTATCTGTGTTTGACCGTGGTTTTTTATTCGCTGATGGTATTTATGAAGTAAGTTCTGTTTTAAATGGTCAACTCATTGATAATAAAGGACACTTAACGCGCCTGCATCGTTCAATGAATGAACTTTCTTTAACGCCACCAGCGACTGATGAAGAAATTGAAGCTGCTCAGATAGCGCTTATTGAGAAGAATAATTTAGATCAAGGTCTAATTTATTTGCAAGTCACTCGCGGTGTTGCTGATCGTGGCTTTCACTTTCCAGAAAATACACCCACTTCATTAGTCATGTTTTCTCAAGAACTTAATGTGTTAGAAAGCCCTTATGTAAAAAAAGGCATGACTGTAATTACTGTGCCAGATATTCGTTGGGGCCGTCGCGATATTAAAACGGTACAGCTATTGGCTCCTAGTATGGCTAAAATGGCTGCTAAAGCTGCCGGCGCAGATGATGCATGGATGATAGAAGATGGATATATCACCGAAGGCAGCTCAAATAATGCTTATATCATTACCAAAGAAGGCACTTTAGTTACTCGCCAATTAGGCAATGAAATCCTAGCTGGAATCACTCGTAAAGCTATTATGCGTTTAGCAGCTGAAGATAATATGAAGATAGAAGAGAGATTGTTTACTGCCGAAGAAGCCTATGATGCAGCCGAAGCCTTTTTAAGTTCAGCAACAACGTTTGTAACTTCAGTCGTAAGTATCGATGGCCAAACAATTGGTGACGGGACTCCGGGTCCTATCGCAATGAAGCTACGCGAGTTTTATATACAAGAAGCCTTAACGTCAATTCAATAGTGTTTAAAGCTTTGATGTGATTGACTTTAATAGGGACATTTAAGCTTATTAAAGACATCAAGGATATTTAATATTAAAAAGAGCGAATCATTATTGATTCGCTCTTTTTTTGTTTGAGAAAAGAGTAAAAAAAGTAGGGGGATGTCATTTCGGCATCGCTCAATACCAGTTTTCGGCATACTTCAACTATCTCAGTACAAGTGCTGAATAGAAGCCTGATTTTTTAACGCAAAAACTGATACGCAACACCCAATAAAGCACTCGCAATTATCACCGTCATTATCCCTAATTTAAATCTAACTAGGGCAATAAAAGCAGCTAGTCCAATGAGTGCAGAAAACCATTCAAACTTTCCTGAAAAATCCAGTCCTTGGCTTTCTGGCCAAAGTACATGCAGAGCAAAAAAAACAGCTAGGTTTAGGATAACGCCAACCACAGCGGCTGTGATTGCAGTAAGGGGAGCAGTGAATTTTAAGTCACCACGAGTCGCTTCTACTGCGGGCCCGCCGATGAGTATAAATAGGAATGAAGGTAAAAAGGTGAAGAAGGCTGCAATTGTGGCTCCAATTGCGCCTGCCCATGGCAGCATTTCTGGGCCGAAGACTTCTTTAGTCCATGCGCCAACAAAACCTACAAATGAAACGACCATAATTAAAGGACCGGGAGTGGTTTCGCCTAACGCTAAACCATCGATCATTTGGGTACCTGTGAGCCATGCAAACTCCTCAACACCACCCTGATAAACATAGGGTAAAACAGCGTATGCGCCACCAAAAGTAACCAAGGCGGCTTTAGAGAAAAACCATCCCATTTTTGTCAAAGTACCGTCCCAACCATAAAGTGAGGTTAGTAAACCCATGGCGGCTATCCATAATAGTAAGCCTATGACCAAAAATGATATTACCCGGCTCCATTTAAACTTGGCATGTTCGGGTGGTGGTGTATCGTCATCAATTAATGAGGCACCAAAATTGGCATTTTTATCGCCATGATGTCCACTAGTTTGAAACATATCAGGCATCACACGCGAACCTAAATAACCCATAATTCCCGCACATAAAACGATATAAGGAAAGGGAATATTGAATGCAAAGATAGCAATAAAAGCACACACCGCGATGATACGCAGCACGTTATTGGGTAACGCTTTTGAACCAATACGATAAGCCGCAAATAAAACGATCGCAGTGACTGCAGGTTTAATACCATACAATATTCCTTCGATTGCGGGCACGTTACCGTAGGCAAGATAAATCCAACTCAAAGCAATCAAAATAAATAATGACGGCAACACGAATAACACGCCTGCCATTATGCCACCGCGAACGCCATGCATTAGCCAGCCGATGTAAGTGGCTAACTGCTGTGCCTC
>CALFUP010000150.1 GCA_937929875.1 uncultured Cocleimonas sp.
ATGGCATTTTCTAACTACTATTAAGATCTATTTTGCTTTGATGAACTTGCTAAACTTGGTAATAATTATAATTTTCGCCCATACCATGTATATTTCTTCTATATTGTAAGTGCATACTATTATTTAAGATAATTACTATGAAACTAGAAGAAGCTAAATCTGCAATCCAAATCATTGAATCGGCTGGTAAAATATGTATAAAGGATTTTAAAAACAGTATCGCTAGAAAAAAACTTGATAATACTATTGTTACTAATACAGATATTTTAGTTGATAAGTTTTTTTATAAAGAAATTAAATCTGTTTTTCCAAATGAACTATATGTAAGCGAAGAATCTCCTGACAACTTAAAACTAGTCTTCCGTGAAAACTGTTGGTTAGCAGATCCTATTGATGGAACAGAGCCTTTTGATTCAGGCCTTCCTTCATGGGGCATATGTTTATCCCATTTTAGTTCGTCAAAAATTGACTTCGGTTCATTCTACAACCCATTAACAAATGAGTTATATTGGAGCTTCTTCGATGGATTAACTTTATCAGGAAGTACAAACATAAAACTTCAAACAATGAGACATTCAAAAAAAGATTTTTCTTTATGTGTAAACTCTGATTTTCACAGATGTTTCCCTAATACTTTTACTGGAAAAATCAGATCTTTTGGAAGTACTGGAGCACACTTAGCTTACGTAGCTTCAGGCGCTATAACTGGTTGTTTATTTTATAATGTGAGTTTATGGGATATAGCAGCTGGATATTTAATTTTAAAAAAAGCAGGAGCCACTATTCGTTATCTTGATGGTGATGAAATAGTACTTGAAGATTACTTATTGGATCGAAATAAAAAACCTGCATTAGCAGCAGCACCAGAAGTATGGTCAGAAATTGCTGATCAACTTAGATGGTGAGACCAATTATTATTTGTATCGCGGAAATAAAAAGCAAAAGGGGTCAGCTTGGATTCAAGAATCAAGTGCAACACGTATCAATCCTCCATCTAATTCCTGTTCCATAACTTCTTGAGGAGTTTTAAAGTCATATCGCTTTCTAGGTCGTGTATTCAGTAAGAATGCGATGTGATCTAGCTCAGACTGCTCGTACTCCGACAAATCTTGCCCTTTGGGTAAGAACTGTCGGATCAAACCATTAATATTCTCGTTGCTCCCTCTCTGCCATGGCGCATGAGGGTCTGCAAAATAAACCTTCATGCTTAAATCCTTCGAGAGTAATGGATGTTGTGCCATCTCCGCCCCTCTATCATAGGTTAATGAAAGTCGTAAAAACTGCTGTATCGTTCGCATGTTTTCTTCAAAGCCTTTGCGCACAGCTTGTGCTGACTTATTTTCCATTTTACTCAATATCACATAACCTGTTTTCCTCTCAACGAGCGTTCCAACACAAGACTTGTTCATCGCTCCCACAATCAGGTCACCTTCCCAATGACCAACTATCTGTCGAGTATCAATATCATCAGGACGATTCATGAAGAGCTGATCTTCAGCAATTTTTAAGCTGCTGTAATTACTCGTTTTACTGCCTCTGGGTCCGCGTTTGGATTTATGTCGTCGTAGTGAGTCGACTAGTGTTTTCTTGAGTTCACCCTTTGGATAAGCATAGATATGTGCATAAATAGTTTCGGGACTAACTTGCATAGAAGGAGTATCTGGGTAGTTGATTTTAAGCCTATTAGATATTTGTTCTGGTGACCATTTCAAGTGGACTAGCCATTGTTGAATAATAACATAGAGAGAATTTCCTTCCTGAAGCTTAAAGGGTTTTACACAGCTAAGACGTCGTTGTCTGTATAAATTTCCCGCATAATTTGCTTTGTAATTTATAGGACTCGCTTTGTTACGTTTGAGCTCTCTAGAAATTGTAGAGGGATTGCGATCTAGCCTTTTAGCAATCTGACGAAGACTATACTGATCGTCTAACATCAGCATAATTAGAGCACGTTCTTCAGGGTTGAGATGATGATAGTTATTCATTAGATCATTTTCCAAGTTAAGTGTTGCACTTGCAAATTGATTCTAAGCAGAACTAGCATCGAATGACGCACAAAAGAAAACGGTATTAATAAAAAGCACTTTTCAAATAAAAAAATAAATAAAAAACACACTACAAAAAGTAGGGGGGTGTCATATTCTAAATAATCAACAACATTTAGCTAGATACAATAGATTCATATCTGTTAATTATCCTGTTCATCGCTGCAATAACTCTCAGCTAAGGCATCGGCTGCACGATGTAGTGAGGGAATATATTCACTTAAACTCTCAATAGTTTGACGAGTTGTTGGTGCATGCACTGCGACGGTAAAACAAATCCGTTTTTTGCTATCAAATACAGGAACAGCAATGGCGATCATGCCATCAATAAATTCTTCATTATCAAAAGCAATGCCTTGTTTTTTGATACCCTTTAGTTGTGTTATTAGTGCTTCACTTGACGTGATGGTATGTCTTGTAGAAGCTGATAATTCAGCCGCATCGAGAATACGATTTCTATCTGCAGGTCTCATGAAAGCTAAAAACAATTTACCACTAGCAGTGGCATGTAAAGGTAAACGCGATCCAGGATGTAAGTTGATTTTAATCGGCCAATTACACTCGACTCGATCAAAATAAACCGTGTTATAGCCATCCAACATGGTGCAATTACAGGTTTCGCCAATCTCATTTGAGAGCGCTTCCAAAATAGCGCGGCGCGGTGCACCAATTGAATTATTGGATAAAATATTACTCGAGAATTCTCTTAATTTGTAGCCAATAACAAAACGCTTATCCGTAGGGTTTCTTTGCAAGTAGTTTTCTTCTTCGAGTTGAGAAGCAATACGATGCACCGTAGGTTTCGCCAAACCAAGTTCACTGACGAGGTCCGCAATGGACAAAGGGCGCGGAGAAATTGCCACCGCATTCATAATCGCAAGACCACGAAGCAGGGTTGAATTCGGTGTATCGGTTTTACTTGAGTCGTTAGCCATATGTGTAAATGTTTTAAGTGATCTTACTAGTATGAGACCTTTGCACGAGAGAAATGATGAGTAAAAATAGCTAAAATTTCCCTGTTTTTTCCTAAAAACTCGTTCAATAGCCACGCTATTAAGCTCTTTTTTATGAACAAACAGAAAAATTTCACTTATTTTTCTTTCATCAAACTTTCGTGCAAAGATCTCAATGTATCTTTTATATTATGCCACTGAATACTATCAAAAAGTGGGGGGGTGTCATTTATTTGCTTATTTTTAATTGCTGAATTTTCATTACTTATTCGTATTCAACTATTTTGGTGCTTTAGCCGTTGTTTCTCTAACAATGAGCTCTGCGGTATATTCAATGCGCTCAATATCTAAAGTTTTATTCTCAATGTGTGAGAGAAGGTATTTGGCTGCATGAGAACCCATTCTTTTTGAGGGTGAGTTAACCGTAGTAAGGGCAGGGCTTAGATAAGGGATAATTTCCATATTATCAAACCCTGTAATTGATAACTGGTCAGGGACACTTATGCCTCTCTCCCTAGCTGCTGATAAGGCACCAATCGCTAGTACATCATTACCACAACAAATCGCAGTAATATCAGGATCTCTATCGAGTAATTCATGCAATGAGCTATTTGCTTTAGCAACCGAATAGCGACACTCAATAATGAGGCTTTCAGGAATTTCTAAGTCGACTGCTTTCAATGTTTTTTGGATACCTTTAAAGCGTAACAAGGCACGATCATTTGTCTCTTGAAAACCAGAAATAATGCCAAATTTGCTATGCCCCAAATCGAGCAAATGCTGTGCCAACTGATTACCCGCTTTAATATGATCAAAGCCAATACAACTGTATCTAGACTTTGGGTTGTATGTCCATAAATTCACATAGGGAATCTTATGTTGCTCAATGGCTTCATAAACTTTTGGGTGATGCATTTCTCCCACTAATACGATGCCATCAATACCGCGTGAGAGTAATGATTTTACTTCGCGTAATTCTTCATCTAATGAATAACCACTATTTGCCAACAATAACGTGTAGTTAGCCTGCGTAAGGCCTGATTGCAAATGTTGAATAGCTTCGGAAAATATAGAGTTATCTATGGTTGGAACTATTGCCCCAACCGTGTAAGTACGTCGTGAAGCCAAAGCACGAGCAGCACCTGAAGGCACATAGCCCAAATCATGAATGGCTTTGTTTATACGTTCGCGAACTTCGGGTTTAACTTTATCAGGCAGATTTAAACAGCGTGAGACTGTAGCTGTGGATACTTCTGCTTTCTCAGCGACATCTGCGATTGTTGGGGTTTTATTCTGCATGGCTTATTATTTTACCTTGGTGTAGGCAATCAGAACAGTGTTTGATAAAAGAAACATATACTAAGCAATATTATAAGAATGACAGTGTTGTTGAGACTGTCGAAAACAACATTCATAGGCTCTAACTTTAATCTTATTTTTTTGTATTCAAATCTGTTTTAAAAATTTCAATTTTAAAGTTGCTAATCGTATTACATGGGGAAAAGATATTAAGTTCTAACCTTTATATTTCTCAGTCTGGTATTGACAGGTGTACACAGCCAAGATTAATATGTAAGCGCTTACATATTAATCTTGGCTGTGTACAAAAACATGTTACTGTAACTTAATTACTTGCTTGTGGATTTAAACACAAACAAGCTAGTACGCTAGTCAATAAATCATAAAAACCCTATCAGAATCTTTTTGATAGGCAAAAACGGAGTTTACCCCCATGGCTGTTACATACATAAAAAAAGCAATTAAAAACGCAACAACTGGCGAAGATGATACACGTGATATCGTATCAAACATGCTTAAAGAGATTGAAGCGGGTGGCGAACAACGTTGTGTTGAATACGCAAAGCAATTAGACGGTTACGAAGGAAATATCGTTGTTACAGAAGAAGAGATTGAAGCAGCTGGTAACCGTCTTTCACAGCAAGTTAAAGATGATATTAAATTTTCATACGATCGTGTTTATGGTTTTGCAGTAAAGCAACGCGAAGCTTTAATCGACTTTGAAACAGAATTATCTCCTGGTTTATGGGCAGGTCAACGTCAAATTCCAATGCAAGCGGCAGGTTGCTATGTTCCGGGTGGACGTTATGCGCATGTTGCCTCAGCGATTATGTCTGTTGGTACTGCAAAAGCTGCGGGCGTAGATCATGTTATTGCTTGTTCACCGCCAAAGCCAGGGCATGGTGTTAACGATGCTATTCTGTATACCGCTAATTATTGTGGTGCAGATACGATTCTAGCGCTAGGTGGAGTTCAAGGCATCGCAGCGATGGCATTTGGTTTATTTACAGGTAAGCCAGCGGATATTTTGGTGGGTCCTGGTAATCGTTTTGTCGCAGAAGCAAAACGTATGTTATACGGCAGAGTGGGAATCGATTTATTTGCAGGTCCAACTGAAATCGCTATCATCGCTGATCACACGGCTGATCCCGTTATTGTTTGTTCAGACCTTGCAGGTCAAGCAGAGCATGGTCCTGATTCTCCAGCATGGTTATTTACGTCAGATAGAGCTTTAGCGGACAAAGTCATTGAGATGATGCCAGGTGTTATTGAAAAGTTACCAGAAACTGCACGTAACGCAGCAAGTGTTGCTTGGGCTGATTACGGCGAAGTGATTCTATGTGATACCGATGAAGAAATGGCAGTGATTAGTGACAAATATGCCGCTGAGCATTTAGAAGTTCACACCGAAAATCTTGATTGGTGGGTGCAGCGTTTACGTAATTACGGCTCACTGTTTGTGGGTGAAGAAACAACGGTTACATACGGCGACAAATGTTCTGGCACAAACCATATTTTACCAACCAAAGGTGCAGGTCGTTACACCGGTGGATTATCTGCAAGTAAGTTTGTGAAAACAGTCACTACTCAACGCATGACACGTGAAGCGAATCGC
>CALFUP010000151.1 GCA_937929875.1 uncultured Cocleimonas sp.
GGCCGTTGAAGACTACGACGTTGATAGGCACCATGTGGAAGTTCAGTAATGAATGTAGCTAAGGTGTACTAATTGCCCGTGAGGCTTGATTCTATAACCTTAAATGGTTTGTGAGACAAGACTATTACTTGTAACGAGTAACTGTAGAAGTACAGACACAAACTTTGAGATACCTAGAGCTAATAATCAGAACATCGACTATTAAGCGCTTTGCCTAATTTAACTGATAGTGAAAAACAGTATGTTTACATACAGATTCTTCATTGTTAGACGTTGGTTACCGTAAGGTAGATCAACAAACCAATTTCTTGGTGACAATAGAGACATGGAACCACCTGAATCCATCTCGAACTCAGAAGTGAAACGTGTCATCGCCGATGATAGTGTGGGGTTTCCCCATGTGAAAGTAGGTCATCACCAAGTTAATATCCTAAAAGTCCGTTCTTTATTGAACGGGCTTTTTTTTTGGATTAAAAAAGCTAAACGTGTAAATGTATTTGGTTCAGCAAAATTGAGAGGCTGTTAATGACTAACTTGATATAAGTTTAATGGATGGTTATCGAAATTAAATCTAATCGTGTTGATCATTCGAGTCAATGGGGAAATTAGACTTAATAAGAGAGTTGAATATACTATTAAAAGTAATTTAATCTAATTGGTTGAATTAATTTAGCTAGAGTTTATTAGTATTCAGATAAAGCCAATCAGTATCAAAAGCTTCATTGAACATACAACATTATTAAAAAGTGGGGGGGTGTACTTTTATTCTTAAAAAACAACTTTTATCGAGTTAATATGCATTTGATTAGTCTGATAATGATTCCCCCAGCTTTAAAGATTGATCTACTTCAAGTTTATGACTTAATTTTGGTGCACCATTTTTAAAAATCAAAATAACTGTCGAGCCCATATTAAAGCGTCCCATTTCCTTGCCTTTTTCTAGGTTAATATCTTTGCCAGAGTAGTTTTTAGTAGTGACAGTCTCACCTTTAGGGGGTGTTACCAAGCCGTGCCATATAGTTTCAATTGCTGCTACGTTAATGGCCCCCACAAGAATCATTGCCATCGGTCCATATTCTGTATCAAAGGTGGCAATAACACGCTCATTTCTAGCAAAAATACCTTTAACAGTATTTACTGTGTGCTTAGCTACACTAAATAACCTTCCTGGCACATGAGTCTGTTCTTTTAGTGTTCCAGAGCAGGGCATATGTATGCGATGATAATCACGTGGTGATAGGTATATAGTGATGAATTGCCCATTTCTGTACATATCACTGCGATTGGAGTTATTTCCGAGAAGTTTATCTAAACTGTAATTAATTCCCTTCGCTTGGAGTATTAATCCGTTTTCAATATTCCCAAATTGACTAATAGTACCATCTACAGGGCTTATTATTTTTGAATCAGATAAAGGTCTTAAATCAGGTTTTAACTCGCGAGTGAAAAATTCATTAAAAGTACTGTAACTCTTAGGATCAGGATTAACCGCTTCATCTAAATCAACTTTAAACGCATTGCTGAATATCTGAATTGCTTTCGGTACTAGAGGTGATTTAATACGAGTCAGTTTAAAAACTGATCGAGAAATAAGGTGATGCGGTAAAGCATATAACGCGCCAGATTTAATATAGTCAGTCAGTGATGCATTCATTTAGATGATTGTTTCAATTTATAGTTAAAAAATAGGATAATACGCGATTAATCAAATAGAAACACTAGTAGAGATGCGTATCATGAGTCAACCAGAAACAAAAAATATTGATACTCAAGAATTGAGTAACGAACTCTCAACAATGATAGATTTTATGCGTTGGGGTGCTAGTCAGTTTGTAAAAGCTGAATTGAGTTATTCCCATGGTATGTCTTCTCCTTTAGATGAATCAGTTTATTTGGTATTACGTTCTCTTCAGTTACCTGTAGATACACCGGATGTATATTGGACATCTAAATTAACAAATATTGAAAAACAGACTGTTTTAAAAACTTTATTTACACGCATTAACAAAAGAATTCCTGCTGCATATATTATGCAAGAAGGTTGGTTCGCAGGTTTACAATTTTATATAGACGAAAGGGTTTTAGTTCCGCGCTCGCCTATCGCCGAATTAGTTGAAACACAATTTACTCCTTGGGTGAATCCTGATGAGGTAGAGGCGGTATTAGACTTATGTACTGGAAGTGGGTGCATTGGAATAGCATGCGCTTATGCTTTCCCAATGGCTAAGGTCGACTTAGCCGACATATCTCAAGATGCATTGGATGTAGCAGCAATTAATGTTGATAAACACGACGCTCATAAACAAGTATCAATTATTAAATCAGATTTGTTCAAGGGTTTATCAGGAAAGCAATACGATATCATTGTTAGTAACCCACCTTATGTTGATGCAGAAGATATCGCAGGTATGTCTGACGAATTTCAACATGAGCCTGAATTGGGGCTTAGCTCTGGTGATGATGGTCTTGAATGCACTAGAAAAATATTGAGTGACGCAGCTACGTATTTAGCAGATGATGGAATATTAGTCCTCGAAGTAGGAAACAGCCAATATGCACTTGCTGAAGAATATCCAGACTTACTTTTTGAGTGGGTTGATTTTGAGAGAGGTGGTGATGGTGTATTTGTTATTTCTAAAGAACAGCTGGTGAAAAAATTAAGTTAAATTCAAATTAGGCTGAACTATTTGACTGTATTTATATTCTTATCATACGTATGTTATTATAGTTAGTTCAGTATTCATTTAGCTTTAATGCTTTATTATTCTTAAAAAGTATTAGTATTCTTTAAAGATTAAAATATCTGGTAAATATAAAGGGGAATCAGTGTTAGCTCAAAGAACACTTCAAAGTATTGTTAAAACAGTTGGTATCGGCTTGCATTCCGGCAAACGCGTTAATTTAACGCTAAGACCTGCGCCACCTAATACTGGGATAATTTTTACTCGAGTTGATTTGGTTCCAGCGGTAGAAATTAAAGCGATGCCAAAGAGCGTAGGCGAGACTGTGCTTAGTACGACTCTAATCAAAGATGGGGTAAAGGTTTCTACCATTGAACATCTTATGTCAGCGTTAGCAGGTTTAGGTATCGATAATATTTATGTTGATTTGAATGCTGCTGAAATTCCTATTATGGACGGAAGTGCAGCTCCTTTCATCTTTTTAATTCAATCTGCTGGTATTGAAACTCAAGCCTCAGCTAAAAAACTAGTAAGAATTAAATCACCTATTCGTTTTGAAAATCAAGCGGGATGGGCAGAACTAACACCTTATGAAGGTTTTAAAGTTTCATTTGAAATAGACTTCAATCACCCTGCAGTGAATGATACTAAACAAGTGTTAGAGCATGATTTATCAATAGAGTCATACAATAGCGAAATTAGCCGAGCAAGAACATTTGGCTTTATGACAGATGTTGAAAAGTTACGTTCTATGAATTTAGGTTTAGGGGGTAATTTTGGTAATGCAGTAGTACTGGATGAATACAAGGTTTTGAATAAAGATGGCCTACGTTACGATGATGAATTCGTCAAACACAAAATGCTCGATGCTATCGGTGACTTGTATGTCTTGGGCTATGGTATTATTGGTGCCTACCATGGTCATAAATCTGGTCATGCAATAAATAACTTATTACTGTTAGAGTTATTGAAAAACGAAAATTCATGGGAAGTGGTTACTCTTACTTCTGACGAAAAAGCGCCACAGCTTTATGTAGGAAATCATGCTCAACTTGCTTGAGATTTGATGAAAATCGTCAGCTATACAGATAATGAAACTAGTTGGGTATGAATAAAAATTGAACATGATTTCTATCAAGTACTAACAAAGTTAAAAATTGCTTGAGAATAAATTAATTTCTTCGCCAAATTGTTTTAGGCCCAGTATCTTCAAGTGAAATACCTTGAGCTTGAAGTTGATCTCTAATCTCATCTGCTCTAGCCCAATCTTTAGCAGCTTTAGCATCGATACGTTGCTGAACAAGTTCATCGATCGCATTATTATCCATACCATCATGAATCCCTTCGCCTTTAAACCACGTCTCTACATCACTTTCTAGTAGGCCAAGTAGTGTTACTAGACGAAGTAAAATATTACCCAGTTTTACTGCGCCTTCCATCTTTTCATCATCGATTTTACGGTTAATTTCTTTGCTTATATCAAACAATACAGATAATGCTTCTGGAGTGTTGAAGTCATCATTCATCGCACCTAAGAAGCGGGTTTCGTAAACAGAATCGACTTCAGCATCATCAATATTTAATGAAAGACTACGAATGGATGTATAAAGTCTATCTAATGCTGATTTTGCTGAATCTAATTGTTCAGTGCTGTAATTTAAAGGGCTACGGTATTGACTTGTTAACATGAAGTAACGAACAACCTCAGCATTATAATCTTTCAATACATCTCTAATAGTAAAGAAATTACCTAATGATTTAGACATCTTTTCTTCGTCTATACGAATAAAACCATTGTGCATCCAATAGTTAGCGAATTTTTCTCCAGTACATGCCTCAGACTGAGCAATCTCATTTTCATGATGAGGGAATTGCAAGTCGTGTCCGCCACCATGAATATCAAAGTTATTACCTAGTAATTGAGTCGACATCGCAGAACATTCTATATGCCATCCAGGGCGACCTTTACCCCATGGAGAATCCCAAGAAGGCTCATCTGCTTTAGCTACTTTCCATAAGACAAAATCGAGAGGATCATCTTTATCTGTGTTGACCGCAACACGCTCTCCAGATCTTAGATCATCAGGGTTTCTACCAGAAAGCTTGCCGTACTCTGTAAACTTTGAAACATCATAATACACATCACTCGCACCGTCTTTTATAGTGCCACGATAGGCGTAGCCAGTATCAATCAACTTAGTAATCATCGCTAAAATTGCTTCAATGTTTTCAGTAGCCTTTGGCTCTGCTGTAGGCTCTAACACGCCTAAAGCTCTTTCATCTTCGTGCATAGCATCAATAAAACGCTCGGTTAATGCCCCAAAGTCCTCGCCGTTTTCATTAGCTCTCTGAATGATTTTATCGTCTATATCGGTAATGTTACGTACATAATTTACGTCATATCCCGTTGCGGTCAAATAACGATAAACCACATCAAAAGCAACCATTACCCGAGCGTGTCCTAAGTGGCAGTAGTCATAAACAGTCATTCCACAGACATACATGTTTACTTTGTTTTTTACTATAGGGGTAAATTTTTCTTTTTGGTTCGTTAGGCTGTTGTAAATCTTAAGCATTTTAGTGTGATTCTTATGGTTTTATTAAAAGGTTGTTTAAGCCAGAAAGCTTAATTTTATAGTCGCTTTCTTAAAGCTCGCAATGGTAGCAGAAGTCCAATAATTCCGCTATTATTCGGGACTTTGTAATTGTTAAAAGGGTGTATTGAAGTGACTCGTATTTTAAAACCAAACCAATTCTTAATTGCTTTATTCTCTTTTTTGTTTTTAATCACAGGCTGTAATGCAACTGAGCCGACAAAAGTAGAAGAAGCCACAAAAACAGAAGCTGCAGAAACGACTGCAGTTAAAACTGAACAACCTACTGATAAAAAAGACTCTGGAGATAAAATGTCTAATCCACAAATTAAATTAGAAACCAGCAAAGGCACAATGATGATTGAGCTGGATGCAGAAAAAGCACCAAACTCGTCTGCAAACTTTGTTGCATATGTAAAAGATGGCTTTTACGATGGTGTTATCTTTCATCGTGTAATCCCTAATTTCATGGTGCAGGGTGGTGGTATGAATCCTGATATGAGCGAGAAAGGCAATAAGAAAGCACCGATTAAAAATGAAGCAAACAATGGTTTAAAAAATGATCGCGGCACACTTGCTATGGCACGTACTAACGATCCACATTCTGCATCTTCACAATTTTTCATTAACTTGAAAGACAACGACTTCCTTAACCATACAAGTGAATCTCCAGCAGGTTGGGGTTACGCGGTATTTGGAAAAGTAACTGATGGGCTTGAAACAATTGATGAAATTGCGAAAGTACAAACAGGTAACGTTAGCGGTCATGGTGATGTTCCACTTGAAGCAGTAACAATCATAAAAGCTTCAGTTGTAGAGTAATTTTAAGTATCTACTAGCGCCTCCTCTAATGTTAAGGAGGCGCTGATTAGCAAAAACCATCATGAGTAAAGCAAGTAGTACCAATACTAAAAATAAAACCTACTTCATATCTGATCTACATCTCGATCCATCTCAGCCCCACTTATTCAAACTCTTTCATGATTTCGTTGAAAAAATTCGCGAAGATGCCGAAACGCTTTATATACTCGGTGATTTATTTGAATTTTGGATTGGGGATGACATCATTGATCTACCTATCGGAAAACCTTATTTACCTATTATTAAACAGCTTAGGTCTTTATCTGATAAAGGTGTAAAACTATATTTTATTCAAGGAAACAGGGATTTTCTAATAGGTAAAAAATTCATGAAAAGGATAGGTGGAACCTTATTGCCTGATCATCAAGTTATTGATTTATACGGTAACAAAATTTTGATTATGCATGGTGATACTCTATGCACTGATGACAAAGGTTACCAGTTGATGCGAAAGATTTTTCGCTTATGGATAGTCCAAAAAATATATCTTTCTATGAGTCCGCTGAAACGGAGTCAAAAAGCTGGACAAGTACGTAATAAAACCAAACAAAGTACAAAACAAAAATCTGAAATGATTATGGATGTGAATCAATTAGCGGTAGAAAAGAGTATAAAAAGTGGGGGGGTGTCATTTTTAATTCATGGACATACCCATCGACCAGCTGAGCATGATATTTTAATCAATAATGAAGTTAAAAAGAGAATTGTATTAGGTGACTGGGGTGAGGAGTGGAGCTATTTAGAATGGAATGCAGAGGATAAGTACACGCTTAACTTTTAGGGAATATCTTGATAAATTTCTTAGTTGAACTCTTTTCAGAAGCTTCACTAAAATTAAATCCACAAGTATCTTTTACTAAATTATGCTCTTCAGGGCTACGTGGAAATTTACGACAATTTGGAGGACGAACCGTATAAATAGAACAATATTCCTTTTGCTCATTATCCTCATCGGTCGTTGTTTTTAAAAATACACAGCGAAATGGCAATCTACAGCATGCACCGCAGTTATTACATTCCCCAGTACGCCCTTCTTCAACAGGCAGTAAAGAGGTTAATGTACGTTTTAGTTTATTTATCATTTAAACCGCAGTGTATTATTTAGACAATTTTAAAACGGCGATTATATCGTAAATTCAATAAAACAATAAAGTACAACTAACATTATTGATACAGCTTATTTGTCATAATTAACAGCTGAAATTTTCAATTTCCATGGATCAATCTTAAGAATAGCAACAGGTGTACCTCCTTTCGTATCAAGAACCCAAATCATATCTTTTTTGTTATTACCCGTTAGCGGGAAAAAACTATATTTTTCGATGCTTTCTTTATGTTTTGACTTGAATAGTCTTAACTCCTCTTCTTCGTTTGAAGTTAATAGTAACTGTTCAATGTTAAGACTTCTTTGCATCACCTGATCAAGATGCGTATCAAGTGGGGAAAAATATTTTGGTCGACTACCTAGATCTGGCTCGTTATTTAAAATGACATTAAGCGTTAAACTATTTCTTTCTTTTGGATCAACGGGTAATTGCGCAACCATAAGTTTAGGTGAAGAAAAGAAGTGCTTTTTAGCTTGATGAAACCAGGAAGGTTGAGGGTAAATATTACTGACATTTGTTAAAACAAACCTATCTACACTAAAAACGGCATAGGCAGGGTGTTTTAAAAAAAGTGAATAAGCTCCAAAAACAAAAGCGATTAATTGTATTGAAAGCAATACGTTAATATCAAATGTTAGATGTTTTTTATTTTCTTTATAGATGAAGTATACAAGCAATGGACCTAAAATAAGATCTACAAAAATAATCATCCAAGCCGTATCAAAAAATCCTCCAAGATGGACGAATGAATAGGGGAACCAAAATAGATAGGCAAAAACTAAAAAGATAAAAATTAGCGCTTGGCTAATAATGAGATTGCGTAAGGCAATTTTTATCTTCATCTAAAAATACTTCTCAAAACTGATTAGGAGCTTGAGACTAATTCTTTATCGAATTGTATGTCGCTTTTACAAGATAAAGGGAGTTTTTAAACTGAAGAGAAGTTTTATGTAGAGGTTTAAAGAGTCTGTAAATTAAGTACTCATTAATTCTTTGATAATTCCCAAGGGTCAGTATCTATGGTTGCAATAGGTTTTGCAGATAATTTATCCAAGACGATAATTGCATCCTTTCGGTCACTATTCAGTGGGAGAAAGACAAAATTATCAATTTCACTTTTATTGTCTTCAATGAAATCAGATATTTCATTGTTAGACACAGCAGCATTCATGATTATTTCCTGGTCTATGCCTTTGGCTAATACTGTATCAATATGATTTTCATAAGGCTCATAATATTCAGTCCTCTGGTCTAAGTCTCTAGTTCCATTTGCGGCTGAAAATGCTATTTCATTTCTTTTTGCTACATCATCAGGCATTTTTGCAAAAGCTAGCTTTGCCGATGATAATTTGGATATTTTATATTCCTCAAAAACGGCTTTTTCAGGTAGTGCATCTCTGGCATTAACAATGGTGAACCGATCCACATTAAAGGTTACATAAACAGGGTGAACCTGATATAGAGCATGTGCACCATAAACTAAAGCAGCAACTTGAATAGCAGCGATAACGGATAAATCGAATTTAAGTGTTTTCTTCTTGGGTTGAAATACAACAAAAGTTAACAGTGGGCCTAAGATTAAATCAACAGTAATAATAATAGTGGCAATTTCTTTGAAATCAGAAACATTAATAAAAAGTTGTGGGAACAAGAAGAAGACAAGGCTTCCTATCACTAAACCCACTAATAGAATACTGATTATAAGATGGATTAAAGATGCTTTTAGTTTACTTTTAAACATACTAATTAAGAACTTATTTAAGGATTAGGCTATTTTAACAAATCAACATTAATCTATTATGAATACCCACAAAAAACCCCCTCATAGGAGGGGGCTTTTGAAATCAAGTATTTGATTTTTTTAACTCATTAGCTATTAACGACATGCAGCTGGTAAGTACTTAGCTATAACAGTTGTTGCAGCAGCGATACCCACCTGATTAGATGCAGTCAAAGCAGCTGCTGGCTTACAGTTCCAAGAGATAGTACCAGAGATACCAGGACCTAATGGATTAGGTGGGTTAGCATTTCCAATAGAAGGTACATATTGAAGATCTTGAGCGCCATTCGCTAGAGCAGTAATACCACCAGAAGCTGCTGCATTATTCATAGTAACTGTGACTTCACCAGCAGCACCAATAACTACATTTGCAATTTTGCTGTTACGGATGTTTGGTTGGTCAGCAAGTACTTCTGCAGCATAAGCAGCAATACCGTTTACGCCATTGTCACTGAACATATCAGCAACACCAATTTTGAAAGAACTTGCCGCTATAACGCCTTCAGATACTTTTGCACGAACCGTGTAATCCTGATAAGCAGGAAGAGCGATAGATGCTAGAATACCGATAATCGCTACAACGATCATTAATTCGATAAGTGTAAAACCTTTTTGTAATTGCTTTTTCATTTTTGAATCTCCAAAATTATTTTTATGATTAATACATTAATTAATGTAAGTAAGTTTATTGTTACTGTTTTTTCTTATCTTACCTGATTGATTTTACTCAATGTGGCATGAACAAAAACTTAACAGCATGAACAATGTGTTCGGATATGTAGTTGCAGTTGCCGTGCCAAAAAACAAATAATTCACTTAAGTTGCTGAAATTAAAATAAAAAATATATTTTAGACTCTATTTAAAGCAGTAATTAATTCACATGTTTGTCAGTATATGCTGTCACTTTATGACGTATTTCTTTTAAAACTGACATCTTGTGTCAGTTTTAGTGCCGCTTATCACTTCTGCGGTATGTTTTTCTCGCTTCTTACTCTGTTATATTAATGATAATTGATATTCAATATGAGATTTTTATGGAAATTACAACAACAATACTGATCTGGGCGTTTGGAATTGCCTTTATTTTAGGAGTGGTAGCTTCTAAAACTAATTTTTGTACCATGGGTGCGGTCTCTGATTGGGTCAATATAGGTGATACAGGTCGTATGCGTGCTTGGGTATTTGCCATCGGCTTAGCTATTCTGGGTGTCATGGGTTTAACAGTCAGTGGATTAAGTGATTTTTCATTAGTTGCTAGTAACGACACAGCAAACCCTCCTTACTTAACGTCAAATTTTGCTTGGCCTCGAAATTTAATAGGTGGCCTTATGTTTGGTGTAGGTATGACTTTAGGCGCGGGTTGCGGCAATAAGACCTTATTAAGAATGGGCAGTGGAAATATAAAATCAATTGTTGTCTTTTTAACGATGGGTCTGATGGCTTATTTCATGATATTCACTAACTTCAGCTATGATTATTTTATCTCTTGGATGGAGCCTGCCTTTATAGATTTAACTTTAAGAGATATTGAAGATCAGGGAATAGGTAGTCTTATTGCATACATTGTTGGATCAGACCCCGCAATGACTACTTCTATTGTAGCGGCTTTTATTGGTGGGATATTTGTCATCTGGGCATTTTTATCTACTGACTTTAGAGGCGAGTTCGATAACGTCTTAGCGGGGTTTGTCCTTGCTGCTGTCGTTGTCGCTGCATGGTGGGTCACAACGGGTACACTCGGACAATCATTACTTGAAGAAGCAGAGATGATGGATGAGAGGCCATATGCTATTGGCGCTCAGTCACTGACCTTTGTTCAGCCCTCTGGCCATTTTTTACGCTGGATAGAAACCGGATTTTCGAGCACGATGTTAACCTTTGCCTTGGTTGCAGGTTTTGGCGTGGTCGCTGGATCTTTTCTTTATTCAATATTGACCAAAAATTTCAGAGTTGAATGGTTTGCCAATTTCAAAGATTTTGTGTTTCATATTATCGGCGGCGTATTAATGGGCATTGGTGGTGTATTAGCAATGGGTTGTACTATCGGACAAGCCGTTACAGGTGCATCAACCTTAGCAATGGGATCTTTTCTCACTTTTTTTGCGATTGTCTTAGGCAGTGCATTAACGATGAAGATTCAATTTTACAGAATGGTTTATGAAGAAGAGGCCAGTTTTATTAAAGCGCTTGTGGCTAGTTTAGCTGACCTGAAGCTGTTACCGAATGCACTTCGTAAGCTAGATAAAGTGTAGTTCTAAAATTTATTCATTTGAATATAAAAAAGCGCTTGAAAGCCAATATCGGTAGTGTATACTTGCCGCCTCTTCGGTACAGAGCTGTATGATTTATCAATCATATGACATTGTAAGCGTAGAAAAGGGGTGTTAGCTCAGTCGGTAGAGCAGTTGACTTTTAATCAATTGGTCGAGAGTTCGAATCTCTCACACCCCACCATATACAAAAGCCTGCAGATTCTTCTGCAGGCTTTTTTGTTTCTGTGCTCTTCATTATTCCCTATTTGGTTATCTATTTAGCTATCTACTTAATTAACTACTTAGTTATCTACTTTAGTATCCTAGCTATAATTCACATATTCTTGAAAAACCCTATATTATCAACCCATTTGGAATTGACGTAACGCTGTTTGACTTTAAAAAGTCATAAGCAATATGACTAGGATATTTTATGACTGACTTACTAATACTAATTGCGACTGGCGGTGTTGCCGGCATTTTGGCGGGTTTATTGGGTATTGGCGGTGGTATTTTAATCGTACCTGTACTGGTATTCATTTTTCGTTTCCAAGGTGTAGATTCAGACATCATTATGCATCTGGCGATTGGTACTTCCTTGGCAACCATTGTTGTTACTTCACTTTCGTCGGTTCGTGAACATCAAGCTCATGGAGCGATTATTTGGCCGGTAGTCACACTTATCGCCCCGAGTATTGTTATTGGAGCATTTGTAGGGAGCTTTATAGCAAAAGGTCTCGATAGCGATAGCCTACGCTTAATATTCGCACCTTTTATGTTATTGGTGGCTTGGCAAATGGCATTTGGTGGACCACCTAAACCAAAACGAGAACTGCCTCAAAAAGGTGGAATGTACATAGCTGGTGGCATTATCGGTTCATTATCAAGCATTCTAGGGATTGGCGGTGGTTCTTTGAGTGTTCCGTTTATGAGTTTTTGTAATGTTTCTGTGCGCAAAGCTGTTGCTACTTCAGCGGCTATTGGATTTCCTATTGCGGTTGCAGGAGCGATTGGTTTCATTATTTCGGGTTGGAATGTAGCTAACTTGCCAGAATGGAGCTTAGGTTACATTGACCTTAAAGCAGCTTTAAGCATTGTGCTAGCAAGTGCCTTGACGGCTCCGTTGGGTGCTAAGCTTACGCATATCATGCCTATCAATGTTTTAAAAAAGGCATTCGCGTTTCTGTTATTGATTGTGGCGATTAAATTTATCTTAGAGTAAAAGCTTGATTCAAGGTATTGATAAAAATATTGATCAGAATGTCACTGAGAATATCCCTAATAAGTAGGGGGGTGTGCTTTTTAAGGACTTATTGATCAGTTAGATAAGCTTGAACTCAATTCAGGGCTAATACTCATCAACAGTATTAGCCAAATGATAAAATTCCAAATAAGTAAGATAACGATGTAGCTGGTTTTTAAGGTCAGAATGGTCCAATCTAATTTTTTTAAATACAAGTAAACCCATCCCGCCATTAAAAAGCTAAAGGCCCATAACATCGGCATGCTTATCATCGCTGGCCACACCCAGTCACCATGCCAAGCATTGATATCAGTAGGCAGTTTGGGGAAGATTAATGCTAACAGAGGCAGTGCAATATAATATAAAAGCCCACCTAGCAGACCCATGCTTAAAAGACTTAACGCTAGGCATATAATAAAAGCGATGAGTGAAAATCGCATCACATTCGTTGATGGCCAAAGTTTTAATTTCATATTTAATATTATCGCGTATTTTTAAATACACTAATTTTTCGTTAGATGAGGTAAGGAGATACCACATCAAGGCATTGTTTTGTGTATGACTCTTTTTCTCCAACAGGTCCTACATACGTTAATGCAGATTCGGCGTCTTCTGTAGATGCACCTTTTGCTATTGCCCACGCCGATAAGTATTGAGAAGACATACAACCACCAGCAGTGGCGACATTGTTTCGCGCCATAAACGGTTGGTTTAAAACGTCAATACCCGCCTCGATTACCCAAGGCTTCGTCGTTAAATCAGTACAAGCGGGCAGTCCTTGGAGTAAATCAAGCTCTGCCATTAACAAGGTGCCTGAGCACTGTGCTCCTATGATCTGTTTGCTAGAGTCCAAGTTTATCTGACTCATTATAGAAGGATCTTTGGCGATATCACGTGTGTAAATACCACTGCCAAATAAAACGATGTCAGCATCATTACAGAATGATAAAGGCTGTTGGGCATTTATTGTCACGCCATTCATCGAAGTGACTTGATCGCTAGGACAGGTTATTTGGACATTCCAGCCCGACCCTTTCATACGATTTAGAATGCCTAAAGCAATAAATGAATCAAGCTCGTTGAATCCATCGAAAGTGAGTATAGCGATATTCATAAGGACGTCCTGTTATATGGAATAGATTTAGATCGTAAATAACAGTAGCACATGGGAATTATTACAACGACGTCCAAATGTATTGTTTCTATAGCACCACAGTGTTGGCTTTTACTAAAACTGTATCTAATAAATGAAGCGAGGTACTGGAAATATAAATATGCTAAAAAAGTGGGGGGGTGTCATTTATATTAATGACTAAGAGAAATTAGCTATTAATCAGGGTTATTTTTAACCTTTAATTCTTCTAATGAACTAAGTGTCGTGTGCATATCTTTAACGATGCCATCCTCTAAGCCATAAACCCAGCCGTGGACGCTTAATTGCTCGCCTCGTTTCCAAGCATTTTTAATAATTGAGGTATTGGCTACATTCTTTACTTGCTCAATGACGTTTAATTCACATAAACGATTTGATTTTTCATTACCTTCTAATAAATCTAATTCTGCACGATTGAATCGAGTGACATCTTTAATATGGCGCAACCAATTATCAATCAGTCCAAAGCTTTCATTGCTCATTGAGGCATTGATGCCGCCACAACCATAGTGTCCACACACTATGATGTGATCAATTTTGAGTACATCAACAGCATATTGGATGACAGATAGGCAGTTTAAATCGGTATGCACTACAACATTGGCAATATTTCGATGGACGAATACTTCTCCAGGCGGTAATGCAATTATCTCATTAGCGGGTACGCGGCTATCTGAACAGCCAATCCATAAAATATCAGGCGCTTGCTGTTGCGATAAGGTTGAGAAAAATTCAGGATCTTTATCTGTGATTGCATCGGCCCAATCACGGTTATTTTTAAACAAATGATCCAGGTCGTTTTTCTTTTCTTCCATTGCTGTACTCCACCTTTATTAAAGTTTGGTTTGTATCGATTTATAGCAGTAATTGATAAATCTGTAAATTTTCTTCACCATCAAATAGTTTTAAATCTCTATCGAATCTAAAGCCAACTTTTTTCAATAGCTTAATTGATGGCGCGTTAGACGTTTTACAAAGCGCTAACATTCTTGAAAGACTGTGAGTATTTTTAGCATAAGCAAGAACAGCTTCGACAGCTTCCAACGCAAAACCCTGATGCCAAAATTGCGGTAGAAATGCATACCCTAGATCTGCATCAGCCAGATTATCTCGTTTCATTAAACCACATAGACCCATAGGCGTTGATGTTTCTTTGTCGCAGACTAAAAACAGGCCAAAGCCATAACGTTCATACATCGTCATGGGGGCTAGTTCGATGTACTTTTTTGCATCATTTAGGCTGTGTACATTTTTATCACCAATAAAGCTAATCCATGAAGGTTGATTGAGAAGATCTAAAATAAATTCAGCATCGTCTCGGATTAAGCGACGTAGATACAGGCGTTCCGTTTCTATAATCATCATAGCTTGTCGAATATTTTGCAGCATTAGTGTTAATTATTTAATCCAGTTTATATAGTCATTTTCAAATAGGGAATATAGCTTTTATAGAAGAGTGATCCTATAGATTCGTGTCATGGCGCTATAAATATATCGTCCAGAACTTCGAGGCCTAGAAGCTTTGTTTAACGTTAATATAATAGCCGTAATGAAATCGACAGGCTTGAGGGAGAGCTAAGTACTTGTGGTGAAACCTCATATTAATGTTCAATAGACGGTTTTATTTCTTTTAAGCATGGATAGGTGCTTATTAAAATTATCCTTTTTTTATAAAATGACACCCCCCACCTTTTTGATCATTAGTTTTCAGTTAATCAGGGTTTAAAAAGGTGGGGGGTGTCATTTAACGTTACATTTTTACTTTATTAAATAGGCTGTATTGGCTTATTCAGTAATGTTGATGATAGTCAATCCTGAGCCATTGTGACCATGGTCGTCATGCACGCCATAATAAAACGAGTCTTGACCTACGTAGTTCAAGTCTGGGGTATAAAGTACTTTACCGTTTTGTTTTTGTATCGTGCCATGTGCTGGCGTATCAACCGTATCCAATATTAAGGTGTCGCCATCATCGTCATAGTCATTGGCTAAAACATCAATAATAATCGCGTTATTTTTGGTGGTAGTGACTGTTTCCCCGCTGACTTGTGGCCAATAATCATTACCATCATCTGGGTCGACACTGGCAATAGAAACGCCAGAAGTGCTGCTGCTGCCGTAGTTATCTGAAACTGTGTAGGTAAAATAATAACTACCGACATTGCCGAGTGAGTTATACGTTACTGTGCCATTGCTATTAATTGTTGCTGTTCCAACCGTCGGCTCTGAGATATTCGTTAATGTTAATGTATCGCAATCTTCATCATACGCATCATTTAAAAGATTTAGTGTGGTCGCCGAAGTATAGGTATTTGTAATTGCCACTTCTTGTGTAATAGGTGGTGAGTTAGGTGAATGTCTTTGTGAATCTGTACCTACAAAGATCGTACGGGTTAGGCTTTTTGAATTCCCTGAACTATCAGACACTTCATAGTTTTGCTGGTAACAACCTGCTATTGAAGTATCTACATTATTTCTCTCTGTGATAGATGAAGATAAGTTTCCATCAACATCGTCATTGGCAGTTGCCCCTTGGTTTATAAACGAGCTACCTAAAGCCACTGTTTGTGGATTAGCGCCGTTTAATCTGAGAGTTGGGGCATTATCGGTATTGTCAGTTTTTATCGGATAAGTAACAGAGCCAGTAGCAATACTTACTTCGCCTTTCTCATCACTATTATTGTCACCAGCACTAGTATTACTACTTGAATAAGAGTTACTAGAGCCAGAATTGGAACTACGCTCATCACCGCCTCCACCACAGGCAGTTAATAGTGTTAGGCTAAGAATTGATGTGGCAACTTTTACGTTTGTCATTAGTATACTATTAGCATTCATTGGGCTTCCTTGCTTGTATGAGGTAGGACTTCATTAATGTGTAGTCGATAAATTGGGGGTTTATAAATTTAGTAAAAACCACAGATAAAAGGTTCAAAAACATTAATGAACGGTTGTGAAGCAATTCTTGCATCTATTCAACTGAAAACCTAGACTGCTTACTTTAAATTACAAAAACCATAGGTACAGCATGCCAAGAGCAAAAGACTTAAAACGCGGAATGATAATCGACTTTGATGGTGTACCACATGCAGTCAAAACCATAGACTGTAAAAGCCCTTCATCACGTGGAGCTTCTACGTATTACAAGATTCGCTACAACAACTTACAAACAGGCACAAAACGCGATGAGTCACATAAAGCTGACGATATGCTTGCTGAGGCGGATTGTTTTCGCACTAAAGTGAATTACTCTTACATGGATGGCGAAAACTATGTGTTTATGGACACTGAGGATTACAGTCAACATAGTTTGAGTGCCGAAGATTTAGGCGATCAAGTTGGCTACATCACAGAAGGTATGGAAGAATTTAATGCCTTATTGCTAGAAGGAACCATTATTGGTATCGAATTACCAACAATAGTCACTTTAGAAGTGATGGAAACAGCACCAAGATTAAAAGGTGCGAGTGCGACTAATAGAAATAAACCTGCCACCTTGAGTACTGGTATAGAGGTACAGGTGCCTGAGTATTTAGAAGTAGGTGAGATGGTTAAGGTGCATACTACAACTGGTGAGTTCTTATCTAGAGATTAAATAGCTTTTACCCATAACTCGTTTTAAGTTATTAAAGCGAGTTTCTATTTAAAAAGTGGGGGGGTGTGCTTCGATAGGCTCAGCAATCGGTTCGACAGGCTCAACAACCGATTCGACATTGCTCAATACGAGTCTCCGGCAAGCTCAACACGAATTATTTCGACTTTGCCCAACACGAGGCTTCGATATATTTCGACGGAACTCAGTAATAGTGGCAACAGAATTATCATTTTAATTTCTATACGGCTTAATATTCTACTTTAGTCGTATAGCGCGGGTCATCATGCAATGACCAATAGGCTGTTTGCAGCAATTGGGTCATTGGCCCCGCTCCATTTTCACCAACATCTGCCGAAGCAATTGTCACATTATCAACCGTACTAATTGGCATGATGCCTCCTGCGGTACTGGTTGCAAAAACTTCATCGGCATTACGCACACTTTCAGGCGAGATATCCGTTTCAATAACCTCATAGCCCTTTGCTTTAGCTAGCTCTAGGGTTGTTTTACGGGTTATACCCCTCAAAACTCCTGTGGCTGCTGTCGTAATGACCTTATCTTTGATAACAAAAATATTGAATCCAGGACCTTCTGTGATATTTCCGTTTTTATCGACTAAGGCTACTGTTTCGCAACCTTTGCCATAGGCTTCAAACTGACCCATGACTAAATCTAACCAATGATAGTTTTTAATGGCAGGGTCTAAAGATTCCGTAGGGATTCGTTGGCGTTGGCTAATGAACAGATTGAGGCTGGTGTTGGGTTTAGTGACCCAAACGAAAGGTATAGCAAAGGCAATAAATTGATTGGTACACGTTCTGGGATCGCGAGAACCTTTCTCAGGTTGACCACGAGTACAAATTAATTCTACGTAGGCGTTCTGTAGGTCACTCTTTTTTACGCAATCGTTAAGAATGGAGCGCATTTCATCACGCGAGTAAGTAACAGATAATTCTAAACTTTCCATGCTCGCGAAAAAGCGATCAAGGTGATCTTCTAACCTAAAGAATTTACCCTTCCAAACATGGACAACATCATAAGTGGCATCAGAATGCAGAAAGCCCCAGTCCAAAATTGAAATTTTAGCTTCTGAAATTGGCACAAATTTATCCTCGATAAAGGCTGTGCCATTACTAAAGTCAGTCATTTTATTAATCCATTTTGTAGAAGTTGATTCGTTTGTAATGAAAAAACTATCAAAAAGTAGGGGGGTGTCATTTAAAGTTCGCGCCCCGCCTTAAATTCACCCCAACGCATCACTGCATTAGCTCCAATTGATGCAATAGGTTCAGGCGGTAAGTGGTTCGGTTGGCTTTGCGCTAAGGTTGATTTCAAATATTCTGAATCCTGCCCTGAGGCTTGCTCAGCCGCCAAAATACCCACTAACGTTCCTTGTACCGTACCTAAGCCATTTTGACAGCAGGCTGCAAATAATCCGTCTTCCTGTTCACCAAATGCAGCTACGCTATTGCGACTTAGGCACAAAGCTCCGCCCCATTGATGTTCCATTGTTACTGCGTTTAATTGTGGAAAACGGGCCTTAAATGATTGCTGGTGTTTTATGCCAAACTTATCGAGTTTAGATTTGTCAACTTTGAGACTGGGGTTATAAGTCATTTGATTACGGACAACAATTCGGTTGCCTCCCATTCCCGAAATTCTTCTAACCGTCGTGCCCATCGCATCAGCAGGGGTGAATCCCCAATTGGCCTCGCCACCTAGACTTTTTATTTCAGATTCGCTCAGTTTTCGAGTCATTGAAGCATATAGATAAATGTGTACTAAACGGCGCTTGAAATAACCGAAACTTTCGATATGACCATTGACCGCAAGGATAACTTTGGGTGTTGATATCGTTGCTTTTGCTGTTTTGATTTCCCATGCTGAGGTTTTCTTCTCAAATTCGATAACCGCAGAATTCTCATAAATTGTAACTCCATCTTTAGCAAGTCCCGCAGCTAATTCACGCACAAACAAGGCGGGTTGAATCATTGCTGTTCCTGCGGTGAATAAACCCCCTTGGTAATAATCGCTGCCGCAAATCTCTCTCATTTGTTGTTGATCTAACAAGTCACAAGCTTCATGTAAACTCTTTAAATGTGTTGCGTAATCAAGATTATGCTTTACTCCTTTTGCCGTCGCTGCGGCATTAATTTTTCCACTTCTTACAAAGGCCTCTTTACTAAATTCATATTCTTTAGAAGCGCTCTCCGCAAAATTAATCGCATGACGATTCATTTTTGTTTGTAGGACATCTGCATTTAACTCACCCACATAATCTTGCGCAGATAAATTATGAGGCAAATCGATCATAAAGCCTGAATTGCGACCCGCCGGGCCATGAGCGATTTGGCGAGCTTCTAAAATAACAATGGAGTCTTTTGGGTGCAATTGACGTAAACGTTTGGCGGCGGCTAAGCCCGCGAACCCAGCGCCAATAACGACCCAATCGGCCGTTCTATTTTCTTCTAAATGCGGATACTGTGGCGCTTCAGGCAGAATGGAATTCCAAGCTGCTGGGCCAGGGTCGTAGGGTTGTCGTTTGATTATGGTCATGTTTAATTTACGGTCATTATGAATAGCGTTAGTTTTATTGCGCTTATTACTTGCTTTAAAATATTAGACTTGATCAGAGGCTCCTTGACATATAATTTAAAGATATTAATGACACCCCCCTACTTTTTGATAGTTTCCTCTATTTCTCTCTTTAGTGCTCAGTATTTAAGGCATCAACTGCAGGAATATCACGCTCTCGGCGAGCGATATAATCTAGTAATTCTTCATTCACATCTTCTTTTAATTTTGGTTCTTCATAAGCGCCCAGCATCGCTTTAGCTTCTTTTAATGAACGTTCAGTGATTTCTTGGCTACCATCAGCGACCCATTGTTCTATCGCATCGTTATTAAATAATTTAGGCATAAAGAATGCATCTTGGAAGTTCGATAAGGTATGTGAGTGACCTAAGTAATGACCGCCAGGGCCGATATCTGAAACCGATGCTAATGCCTCATCAAAATCATCCCAGTTGATACCTTGCATCATGCGATATCCCATTTCACATTGTTCGGCATCGACGACAAATTTTGCCATTGAACAATGCATTCCAGCTTCATTCCAGCCCGCGGAATGCCAAATATAGTTAGCACCCGAGAGCAGTACAGCCATCATGGTAGTCGCACTTTCATACCCCGCTTGAGCATCGAATGTCTTTGCGCCTCCTAGGGTATTCGACGTTCTCCAAGGCACTTTATAATGACGCGCCATTTGACCAATCATGAAATTCATCAAACTAATTTCAGGTGTGCCTGCCATCGGTGAACCCGATTTCATTGAAACTGTTGATAAATAATGCCCATAAATAGCAGGGCAACCTTTACGAATAACTTGAGTGTAAGCCAATGCAGACAATGCTTCTGCATTTAACTGCGCCACTGATGCTGCAGTTGATGCCGGTGTATTTGCACCACCCAAAACAAACGGTGAACACAATACTGGCTGATTGCGTTTACAAAAGGCTCGCATTGCTCCCAGCATGGTTTCATCCCATACTAAAGGTGAATTACCGTTACAGTTTCCGGTGGTGACTGGATGCGTTTCCATGAATTCTTTACCGAATAGAATTTCGCACATATCCATGACATCTTCAGCATTTTTGCCTGATGTAGTCATACCCATAAACGTCTTATCTGAGTATTTCATCGAAGAATACGTAATGCGTAAATGACGATGCGCAACTACATGATCCATAGGCTCAACAATATGATGCGCAGAGGAATGTATCGCAGGGCATATTTGACTGAGCTTGTGCATATTTGCCAAGTCATCTAAGGTCGGATAACGTCGTTTATCATCCAAGTCTCGAATGTATGGCGCACCTGTCATCGGTACAAATAGGGAATGATCACTACCAAAAGGCAGATTGTTATCTGGATTGCGTGCGTGATAGGTAAAAGTCTCAGGAATCGTCTTGATCAATTCACGAATCATGCCACGATCAAACTTAACTAGATCGCCTTCTACTTTTGCGCCCTCTGCCTTCCAATCAGCCAGTGCGATTTCATCACGAAATACAACACCGATATTTTCAAGAATATCCATTGATGCGGAATCAATTCGAAGTATTTGCTCCTCATTCATCGGTTCAGTTAAGGGCAAATTACGTTTTAAGGCTGGCAACATCGTGGTGGTTCGATCTGCTCTTAATTTACGTCTTGCTCCACGGCCACCACGACGACTTTTGAAATCTATTTCTTCAGACATTTTTTCTCTCATCCTCTGTAGCTTTACGCAGAATTTAGCTATAACTAGAACTTAGCTCTAAGCAGACCATTTAACCGACCTTATCGCCAGATTCAGGATCAGACAGGTCAATCCAAATGGTCTTCAATTCTGTATATTGGTCATGCGCATGAATACCATTGTCTCGACCACCGAAGCCTGACTCTTTATAACCACCAAAGGGTGTTGACATATCACCTTCGCCGTAACAATTCACTGATACCGTTCCCGCTTTGATCGAACGTGCGGCCCTAATGGCTTTTTTGCCGTTGGCGCTGAAGACACTCGCTGCCAAACCATAATTAGTATCGTTTGCTAGCTCCATTGCTTCATCAAATGACTTAACGGTTAACACCGATAACACTGGACCGAATATTTCTTCTGTGACTAATTTGTCGTCTTTTTTAACATCATCATAAATGGTTGGTTCAACATAATTTCCTGAAGCTTTTCCACCAATCAATGCTTTGTTTTTCGTTTTTAAATAGGAAGTCACTTTTTTACAATGCTCCGTATCAATCAAAGCACCCAAATGATTCGCAGGATCAAGTGGATCGCCTGTTTTCCAATCACGTGTTCGCGCCACAATCCGTTCCATTAATGGCTCTTTTACCGCTTCATGAACAATCAAACGCGACGCGGCAGAACAGTTTTCACCCATATTCCAAAACGCAGCATTAACGATATGTTCTGCCACTAAATCTAAGTCTTCCGCATCATCTAAAACAACACAGGGGTTTTTACCACCGCATTCCAATACGATTTTCTTTAAATTGCTATCAGCGGCATAACGTAAGAAACGACGGCCCGTTTCAGTGGAACCTGTAAAGCTGATCATATCGACATCCATGTGCAGGCCTAATGGTTCGCCGACGCTGGGGCCATCACCTGGTAACACTTGGAACACACCTCTGGGAAAGCCAACTTCCATTGCTAGTTCGGCCACACGTAAAGCCGTTAATGAAGTTTGTTCTGCGGGTTTTACAATTACAGAGTTTCCAGCCGCCAAGGCAGGTCCAATTTTCCAAGCCAACATTAATAGTGGGAAATTCCAAGGTAAGACAGCACCAACCACACCGACAGGTTCGCGCACGATCATCGCGATTGCATCATCACCCGCAGGCGCTGTTTGATCGTAAATTTTATCCGCGGCTTCTGCGTGCCACTTTATGCATTCGATAGATTCTGGAATATCAATTTCTTCGCAATCTTTAATTGGTTTGCCGCTGTCTAAGCTTTCCATCACTGCTAATTCACGGCGGTTTCGATGGATCAATTTACACAGTTTTATCAGCATTTCTTTGCGTTCTGCCGGGTGGAGTTTTGACCAGTGACCTTGATCAAATGCTTCGCGTGCTTTTTGCACGGCAAAATCTACATCTGATTTATCACAGCTACTAATGTCACAAATATTTTCACCTGTAGCAGGGTTAATCGTTGGCATTTTTGGGCCGTTGCCTGCTCTGAACTTGCCATCTATAAAGGCAGTTCTAGGGAAATTGATATCATCTGCGATAGCTTGATATTCTTCACGACTTAATAGATCACTCATGACTGTTTTCCCTTTGTATTATTTTGATTGGTTTCACTAAGAATTAAATTAATCGTTGAATTCATGGTTTTAATCACTTCTGCCAATTCACGCTTGTCATCTTTATTTAGCGGTTGAAGCGGTTTACGTGGTGGCCCGCAATCAATGCCTCGAAGAGTTAGGCCATGCTTGATACATTGCACAAACTTTCCCCCTTGTTCTAACACTCTCATTAAGGGCAGCATTGCCGACATAATTCTGCGGCCTTTACTAAAGTCTCCTTCAATCACACAGGTTTGATAAAGTGCAATATGAGCTTCGGGTGCAAAGTTAGACCCCGCACAAACCCAAGCTTTAGCGCCCCAAGCAAAATACTCAAGCGCTTGATCGTCCATACCGCAAGCTAATGAAATATGTGTGTAATCACGCGCTAATAAATGCAAACGATCAATATCACCCGAGCTTTCTTTGATCGCGCAGAAATTTGGATTACGTCCGAGTCTATCTAACACCTCTTCATCCATATTCACGCTCATTCGACCTGGATAGTTATAGAGCATTACAGGTAAATTAGCGGCGCGTTCAATAGCTAGAGCATGTAAGGCAATCTCACGTGAAGTAGGGTAGGCGTAAGGGGGGGTAGCAATGAGTAAAGCATCTGCGCCAATACGTTTGGCTTCTTCGGCATATTGAACACTGTCTTCTGTGCGAATTGCGCCCGTTCCCATAATTACGGGAACACGACCATTAATGAGGTCTTTGCCGAGTTGCATCATTTCGATGCGTTCTTGATAGGTTTCGGCGTAATATTCGCCTGTCGTTCCAGCGATAATGATGCCATGAACACCCGCGTCGACCAACAATTCAACGGCTTCAGCAAAAGCCTCTTTGTTGATGGAAAAGTCATCATGAAAAGGCGTAACTATCGGTGTATAAATTCCTTCAAATTTCATGTTTTACTCTTTTTAATTAAATTCGCTGTGTTATAACTTTCATTATCAATGGGGAAAGGGTCGGGCCGAACAAACTGTTCCATGCGGTTTTGGGATAATTCCCAATGCTCTAAAGTCAGCTCAACAATATCGGCTGGGGATCTTTTTTCGATAGCTTCAATCATTAAGTCGTGATGATGTTTCGCTTTACCGATCACCATCTCTTCTTTCTCATTTTTAGCCTTAAAAAACATCTGACTCATACGCGTATGATCAATCAACAAACGTTCAAGACTAGGCGTAAGGTAATTATTACCCGCCATAACACCTAACTGCTCATGAAAAGCATGGTTATGCATCGACATGTTTTCCACATCACCTTGTTTACAGGCTTGCGAAAAAGAATGTTGTATCTTTTTGATCTGAGACAGTTGTGAAGCGCTAGCATTTTCAGCAGCCAAACGCGCGACGGTTGCATACACTAAAGGCGCCGTTTGAAAGAAGTCCCTCATGCTATTGATATCCATCGAGGAGACTTTAGTGCTGCGGTTATCCTCAAGCGACAAATATCCTTCCCCTGCTAAACGCTGGAAAATCTCACGTAATGGCGTGCGCGATAATTTATATTCTTCTGCTATTAGCGTTTCATCAAGCACCGACCCTGGTTCGATATCCAAGGTTAATATTCGATGCTTAAGCGTTTCGTAGCAGTAATTTTTTTTGTTTGGTTTCATCTAATATCAATGACTCGGGCTATTAATTAAGCTGAGGTATTCGGCTTAGAAATCAAAAATAACACAAGATGTATACAAATTGAATACATTTAATAATAAAAGAGACACCCCCTTACTTTTTGCCCGTTTTTTTAAAGGATTCATTTCTATAGGTGGGGTGGATTTATCGAATTATGAAAGAGCTAGTAACTGAGATATAAATTATTAGAATATCCAGAATTCGTATCGTCTACAGTAGCTAGAGCGCTACTGCCAACTGATATGCATAGCAGTTGGCATGAATGATAATTATGAGGCGCTTAATTTAATTAAGTCTAATCAAAAGATGATAGACCTCAAGGTCATTACTTGCGGTTCTTCTTCCAACGTTTTTTACGTTCAGCCTTTGTTGCATTTTTTGCTTCTTCTTTTTCGCGAGCTTCAGTTTCGGCTTCTATTACTTCTTGTTCAAAATCATCAGGATTTTCCAAAGTAATGTTGCCCAGTGTTCCTAATCTAAATTCATTGATTAGGATTTTACAGGCTTTGTCCAATTCGATTTGTCCGCCCGCTCGTAAACAACCACGTTGACGACCAATGGTCTCGATGAATTCTATTTCACTTTCTGGAACGGCATCTAATTCATAACGAGCAACGATCATTTCTGGGTAATGTTTGATCAGCGTTTCAGCTAAGTAGAATGCCGCATCATCACTATCGAAAGCGGTGTCTTTAATGGCGCCAGTAATCGCTAAGCGGTAGCCACTGTGTCCATTATTGATATTGCCCCATAAAAGACCGGGGGTATCGAATAGCACGACATCGTCAGAGATTTTGATACGTTGTTGTTGGCGAGTGACGGCTGCTTCGTTACCAGTTTTTGCGACTGTTTTGTCTTTTAGTATATTGATAATTGTAGATTTTCCAACATTGGGAATGCCCACAATCATGGCATGAATTTCTTTATCTCTAGCGCCTTCTAAGGAGATCATTTTGCGACAAAGCGCTGCTATTTGTTTGATTTTATCGGGTTGGTCTCGCGTGACGCATAAAGTTTTTACTCCAGAATCACGCTCATAATACGCTTGCCATTTCTCCGTTAAAACAGGGTCAGCTAGGTCACTTTTATTGAAAATCTTAATCGCAGGCTTATCTTTGCGAATGGCTTTTAGCATTGGATTTTCACTAGAGCCTGGAATACGAGAATCTAAAACCTCGATGAGTAAATCCATTTCAGGTAGTTTTTCACGTATTTCATTACTGGCCTTGTACATATGACCAGGAAACCATTGAATTTTCATTTTGTTACCGTTATTTTTCGAAGGTTTTATTTACATTAAATCTGTATGTAACACAGATTTAATTATGACTTTATGGATAGGTATTTGCTAGTTCGTTACATCTTATTGGCATTTATCTAGGAAATTTAAGCCTACTTGTCTCAAGATCTAAATGAAGTAAATCATATTATCATGTTTGGACACTGCCATTTGTCTAGAGTTTTTTTAGTTTAATACTAAGTTATGCTATTTTGACAAATACCATTCTTATATAACTAATAATTTTAAGAGAAAGCACAATGTTTAGCGCAGTAAAAGAAGCTCTGACTAAAGAGATTGATGTCAAAGAAATTTTAAATACAGAGATTGATGTTAAAAAATTTCTAGAAATGGAAATTGAATTAACTAAACTCAAAGAAGTGTTAGCGACAGAAATTCAACTCAAAGAATTTTTAGTGCAAGAGATTGATCTAGGAAAATTGCTCTCTGATAAATCTGATATCGATTCAAATACGAGTTTTGGCAAAGCACAAAATGATAAAAAATCAAATGAAAATGATCATATTGTCCAAAAGCAAAGAAAAGATTTACCTGCTTATGATTATGGTTTAATTCAATCGTTGATCGACGAACATAAAGAGATCCGCTTTATATTTAATCGTGTTATGTCTTACGCGGTAGAAAAAAAATATGAGGAAGCGACTACTCAATTAGACATATTTAATAAAGAGATTCGCGACCACTATAAAAAAGCCGATAGTGAGCTTTATGCGTATCTTAAAACTTATGTCCAAATTAAATACCCTAAGCGTGAAAAAGCATTTACTCAATTAAGCTTTGAGATGAAAAACCTTTCGATTGAGATTTTCTATATTATCAGTCAAAGTCCAAATTTACCGCTTAGCGATAAAACATACGATGGTTTTATGAAGGAATTTATTGGTTTAGGCAAATTGCTCAATGAACGAATAAATCGTGAAAGTGATTTGTTATTTAAAATGTATGAGCAAACAAATAAAGCTAAATCAATTAGTTAGGTTTTATTTTGGCGTTATTTTGATAGTATCTAACTATAAGCGAAAACGTTGATCAAATTGCCCGAAACCGATTAGTGATTCATCACTTGCCATATCAGTTTGACCTTTAGTGTGTTTAGTCAACGCGATACATTTAAAACGCTCGCCCATTTCAGCAGGAAGACTTAACGTTCTTATCTGTTGTGCTAATTGATATTGATAGGTCTCATCATTCGGCTGATCATTTAAAGCCTGCATAAAATATTCTTCCAGTCCTGTATTTGTTAGAAAATGCACTTGTGATGTAAAACCTGCGACTTTAAATCCGGCCTCATTTGATGCCTCAGCCACAGCCGTAAAATCAACATTTGCGGTTATATCTTGCAAGCCAGGGTACTTAAGAGGCGCTTCATTAACTAAGTGTTGGTAATGACAAATCAAAGTCCCTTTGTTTCTCTCTGGTAAATAATATTCCTTATGCGTATAGCCATAATCAATTAATAAAACTAAGCCTGATTGTAGTGACTCACTCAAGGTTTTAAACCAGCCATTCAGATTCGGATTTAACTCAGAAGTGTAGGGTGTATCGCTTTGGATTTTTAAGTCGATTACTTGCTGTTTTAGTTTTTCATTAGCGGGTCTGAGTTGCTCGACTAAGCTCTCACTTTCTTCTGACCAGAGTACATGATGTTCATACACATCTTGTCCATTCTGGGTGAAGACATCAACGGGCATCGCATCTAGCACTTCGTTGCCTAGAATAACGCCATTTAAATTTTGAGGTAACTGATCGATCCATTCAACGAGTTTGTAAAGGTGTGGCGCAAAATCTTTAATTGTTTGCTGCTGGCGATGAATTAAATCAGGACTTAGATCAAGGATGTAATAGCGTTTAGGCAATTGGTCTAATTGCTCCAATTCAAGCAATAGGTCAGAAGCCATTTTCCCTGAACCCGCACCAAGCTCTAAAACGCAAGCTTGATTATGACACCCCCCCACTTTATGCAGTATTTTGGCGCATTGTTTAGCAATGCATTTTGAAAATAATGATGATATTTCTGGGGCAGTGGTAAAGTCCCCTTGTTCCCCAATTTTATGCATACCCGCAACGTAATAACCCAGTTCTGGTTGATACAAGGCCATTTCCATATAACGTCTAAATGTAATGGTATTGACGTTAGAGTTTTCTATCTCAGCTCGAATAGCATTAACCAGTTTCTTACTATGGCTTAAGGCATCAGCTGAAGGTTCTGGTAAACTTTGAGAATGATTCATAAGAATGGAAGTATATGCAAAAGTTAACAGGTAAAGTAGCCTTAGTCACAGGTGCAGCTAGAAGAATTGGCGCAACGACAGTTAGGATGTTGCATCAGCATGGGGCAACCGTTGTTATTCATTACCGGAATTCAGAAAAGGATGCTGACAAGCTTTGTGCTGAATTAAATAAGCTTCGTTCTGACTCTTGTTATATTCAACAAGCTGAACTAGATGAAATAGCTAGTTTAGAAAAGATGATTGAAGACGTAGTCACTAAAGTAGGGCGTTTGGATATATTGATTAATAATGCCTCTAGCTTTTTCCCTACTAAGGTAGGCGAAATTAAAGAAGCAGATTGGGACAATTTGTTTTCAAGTAATCTCAAAGCGCCATTGTTTTTATCACAGGCAGCCGCTCCATATTTAGAAAAGAGCCAAGGTTGTATTATCAATATGGTCGATATACATGCAGAACGCCCGTTGGCAGAGCACCCAGTATATTGCGCAGCAAAAGCGGGTTTATTGATGTTAACTAAGTCACTAGCTAAAGAGTTAGGCCCACACGTTCGTGTTAATGGTGTGTCGCCGGGTGCCATATTATGGCCAGAAACAGACGGTGAAGGAGCAGAAGTCACTTTAGAGCATCAAGCCCTATTAGATAAAACGAGTTTAAAGCGAGAAGGCTCACCAGATGATATTGCCAAAGCAATTTTGTTTTTAATCTGTAATGCACCCTATATTACTGGGCATATTATTCCTGTCGATGGAGGTCGGTTACTGAATCAATAGATTTTTAAATGCTGATTGTCTAAGAAATACGCAAAAAGTGTAGGGGTGTCCTTCGACAAGCTCAGGAACTTAGTTTGACATACTTCGATGGAGCTCAGTACGAGAGCTCAACAGAAATGTCATTGAGCTTCCCAAATTTCTAGCGTACTTGAATAATCAAAGGCTTAATCCGTTTCAATAATCATTTTATGTTGTTTTATTAACTCTGAATTAAAAAACCTAAGTAACAATTCGCAGCTGTTTACTATGCGATCTACCTGATTCGGATAATTAGTGATTTGGATTGCTTTCCAACTTTCTATTTCAGAATGTAATAACTCATTAGTAAAAACGTAGGTTGGGCCAGATTGATTAAGGTGTTGAAAAAACCAAGGGAGTGCCGCTAGAGTTATGAGTACTGATTCTTCTTGAGAGGCCTTGTTACTTATCTCTAACTCTTGCCATTCTTTTAATGCTAAATCTAAAGTAGTTTGGCTAAAGACATAGCACCTATTCGTATTTTGGTTTTTATTCATATTATAGATTAGCGCAAATGATTCGTTAAATTTATTGGTTTTGGAGAATATTGGTTTTACTTGACGAATAAATTACGCAAGAAAACCATTACTCAGATTTTCCAAGTTTATCATTATGTGCGTGGCATGAGGATAAAGAAAAATAGTAATCGATATTTTTCTGCTGAATGTTTTAGTTTTCATACATAGCTTTTAAGGTATGAGGCTAATGAAGTTGGGTCAATGTGTTAAGTCTTGGCGTTTCAAAAGATCTTGATTAATTAAAATGAGAAATCAGGTAATTAAGTTTGCAGAAGTCTAAATGTTCTCCTATATTTATCGTAGGTTGAGAAGTTTCTTATCCCTATAGAGCTTATCTTTTTGATTTTATTTAAAAAAATAATGCCCGTCACTAACCTAAATTATAGTTTGGAGAACACAATTATTATGAAAAAACAAATAACTACTGCACTTGCTACTGCAGGTTTATTACTTGGAGCGACTTTATCGTCATCTGCAATGGCGGTTGAAAAGCAATTCGTTTCAATCGGAACAGGTGGAGTTACAGGTGTTTACTACCCAACGGGTGGTGCAATTTGTCGTCTAGTTAATAAGAATCGTAAGAAGACGGGTATTCGTTGTTCGGTTGAGTCTACTGGTGGTTCTGTATTTAACATCAATGCAATCCGTCAAGGTGAGTTAGAGATGGGTGTTGCTCAGTCTGATTGGCAGTATCATGCTTACAACGGCACATCTAAGTTTAAAGATGCTGGGAAATTCGAAAAATTACGTGCTGTATTCTCAGTTCATGCTGAGCCAGGAACTCTAATCGTAAGAGCTGATTCAGGCATTAAAAACTTTGGTGATCTCAAAGGTAAACGTGTGAATGTAGGTGAGCCAGGCTCTGGAACAGTGGCAACATATGGCGTTCTTGAAAAAGCATTCGGTATGAAACGTGAAGATCTTAAATTAGCATCTGAACTTAAATCATCAGAAGCACCAGCCGCACTATGTGATAACAAGATTGATGCATTTTTCATTCTAGTAGGTCACCCAGCTGGAATGGTTAAAGAAGCATCATCCACTTGTGATGTGAAGATTGCAGACATTCACGGTCCAGCAGCGGATACATTAATCAAAGATAATTCATTCTATCGTTATGCTTCAATACCAGCAGGTATGTATAACAGTAATCCTGAAGCAGTAAAAACTATGGGTGTTGGTGCAACTTTCGTAAGTTCTAGCGATGTTCCTGAGGCTGTAATTTATGAAGTAGTTAAAGCAGTATTTGAAAACTTTGATGACTTCAAAAAGCTTCACCCTGCATTTAGAAATCTAAAGAAGACAGAGATGGTTTCTGCTTCGCTTTCAGCGCCACTACATGACGGTGCGATGAAGTACTACAAAGAAGCAGGTTTAGTTAAGTAAACTGCTTTACATAAAAAAAGCGAGGTTTTCACCTCGCTTTTTTTATAACTATTGCATTTGGTATAGCTTTCTTCTTATTTTCTTTTTAACGATTCTAGATAAAAACAATCGTTTTTAAAGTGAGAGAAAATAATAAGGAAAACATAAATATAAAAATACTGTAAAAAAACCAATAAGGAAATGGTGTTATGGCTGATACAAAAGTCGATGAGTTTGAGATAGACGAAGATAAACTAAAGGAAATGATCGCTGAAACCGATACTGGGGCAAGAAGCCCCGAAGGTTCTGTCGGTAAGTTTATGTTTTGGACGGCCTTTGCTTGGGCTATTTTCCAACTATGGATAGCTTCACCTTTCCCTTATATGTTCCCAGATATAATCCCTGTTCTGAACAATACAGGTACCCGAAGCATTCATTTAGCTTTTGCTATTTTCTTAGGTTTCTTAGCCTATCCCGCGCTGAAGTCATCACCGCGTGACCGCATTCCCATTCAAGATTGGATAATGGCCATTGTCGGAGTGATCGTCATTTTATATTTATGGGTATATCAACGTGAGCTCGCTGATCGTCCTGGTTTGCCCATAGCAGCTGATATTGTCGTTTCAGTGATCGGTATTGCTTTAGTATTAGAAGGTGCTCGTCGTGCTTTAGGACCACCACTGATGATTATAGCGATGATCTTTCTCGCTTATATTTTCTTCGGTCATTTAGCACCCGATGTTATTTCATGGAAGGGTGCGTCAATTAATCGTGCCATGAGCCATTTATGGTTAACTCAAGAAGGTGTGTTTGGCGTTGCCTTGGGCGTATCAACAGGCATGATTTTCTTGTTTGTTCTGTTTGGATCTCTACTAGAAAAAGCGGGTGCTGGTAATTACTTTATCTGGGTTGCGTTTAGTTTATTGGGACGCTTCAAAGGTGGTCCAGGTATAGCCGCCGTTGTATCTTCAGCATTAACGGGTCTGATCTCAGGTTCTTCGATATCAAATGTAGTGACCACTGGTACCTTTACCATTCCATTAATGAAACGCGTAGGTTTCTCGCCAGAAAAAGCCGGCGCAGTTGAAGTTGCCTCATCTAC
>CALFUP010000152.1 GCA_937929875.1 uncultured Cocleimonas sp.
TGCATATTACGAGCCATCACACGGTTCAGCGCCAGATATTGCAGGCAAAGGTATCGCTAATCCTTATTCAGTGATTGGTTCGTTCGCAATGATGCTTGAGTATAGTTTTGGTATGGCTGAAGAATCTAAAAACGTTTGGGAAGCGATGAAGGCTGTATTTGCGGCTGGTTTTTCTACTTCGGATCTATCTAAGCCGGGTTCAGGTGTAACGATGCTATCAACCAGTGAATTTGGTGATAAAGTAGTTGAGCATTTGCAAGCAAATGGCTAAATTTTAAGTAGGCTAGATCCAAAAGTTTTACTTAAAGGATTGCTACGGCAATCCTTTTTTATGCCTGTAAGAATTAAAATAGGTGAAAAGTAGGGGGTGTGAATTCAACTGGTAAATGCAATATTGTTTTCTTAGTAGATTCAACTATCTAAAATATTGAAATGTTAATACCATCCAAACATGGATTTTATTAATAGCTTTACCCAAACTAGCCTTACTCATTGGCAATTTATTTCGATAGCTTTAATATTTATTTGGAGTGGTTTCGTTCGTTCAGGTATCGGTTTCGGTGGCGCGGCACTAGCTTTGCCACTTTTGCTTTTGGTCTATGATCAGCCTCTATATTTCTTGCCTATTGTCGGTTCTCATCTTATTTTTTTTAGTATCCTCACTTTAAGCACTCGCATGCAAAATGTGAATTGGTCGGTAATGTTTAAGGTGTTAGCTATTGTGATTATTCCTAAAATAGCGGGAATATTTGGTTTGCTTAATCTGCCGAATAACTGGTTAGTCATTAGTGTATTTTCAATCACCTTGTTTTACGGCATCATTTGGCTATTTAATTACACTATCCGAAGTCAATCGAAAGTTTTTGATGTGCTTTTGCTTTGTCTTGGTGGGTATACAAGCGGTACTTCATTAATTGGTGCGCCTATGATAATCACAGTGGTGGCGCGTTATGTATCTAAATATCAATTAAGAGAAACACTTTTTGTGCTTTGGATAGTCTTGGTAGTGTTTAAATTGGGAGCTTTTGTTTATGTAGGCGCTGATTTGCAATGGCAATCAAGTTTGATTCTATTGCCATTTGTTGGTATCGGACATTATCTCGGCTTACGCGTTCATGAGTATTTTCTAAATGCAGATAGCACATTGTTTCATCGTGTCTTAGGTGGTGCGCTGATAACTGTTTCAAGTGTGGGTTTAATAAAGCATTTTTTATAGGTCAATCATTAAATGTCCAGTGATTGATGCTTTAATGACTGAGAATTTAAAAATAAACAGGGTTTTGTTGATGATTTCAGGTTAAAAATGACACCCCCCTAGATTTTGACTGTTTTTGTAAATTAGTTACTTAAAAAACTGATACATTTTAGTTTACTTCATAGACACTCTTGATTCTTTTCGAGTAGAATACTGCCTCAGGTATTTAGGGTAATTCACATGCCCTCAAAGTGAAATATAAAACGGGATGTTGTTCTTTGTTAGGGCAACATCCCGTTTAGTGTGTATGAGATATAGCGATTAATTTTACAATCTACCCCTGGATTGTATGGTTCATCGCACACGGAGGCTGACTTGAACAAAAGCGCAATCCTGGTACTTGAAGACGGCAACACTTTTGCCGGTAAGTCCATTGGTTTTGAAGGATGGAGTGTAGGAGAAGTCGTTTTCAATACGGCTCTCACAGGCTATCAAGAAATATTGACAGACCCTTCTTACGCCAGTCAAATGGTTACATTAACCTACCCACACATTGGTAGTACGGGCGTTTGTAAAGAAGACGAAGAAGCGGATACCATTTTTGCTACGGGTCTTATTGTCAAAGATGTACCAAGACTGATGAGCAATTGGCGTGCTGAAGAAACTCTGCCAGCATACTTAATTCGAAAAGAAGTGGTCGCAATCGCTGACATTGATACTCGTCGTCTAACTCGAATCCTTCGTGAAAAAGGCGCGCAACGTGGTTGTATCATTGCTGGCGATCTTAATGCTGATAGTGCTAGCGAAGCTGCTAAGCATATTGAATCATTTGCAGGTCTCAAAGGGGCAGATCTCGCAAAAGTAGTATCGACTAAAACTAATTATGATTGGAATGAAGGTACTTGGGACTTAGATCCTGAAACCAATAAAACTAAAGTCTTAGCTAAAGCAGACGCAGATTACAAAGTGGTTGCTTATGATTTTGGTGTGAAAAAGAATATTTTACGCATGTTGGTTGACCGTGGTTGTGATGTCACAGTTGTGCCTGCACAAACACCTGCCGCTGATGTATTGGCAATGAATCCTGACGGCGTGTTTTTATCGAATGGCCCAGGCGATCCAGAGCCTTGTGATTATGCTATCGAAGCGATCAAAACTATTTTGGATAAAAAAGTTCCTACATTTGGCATTTGTCTAGGTCATCAATTGCTAGGTTTAGCTTCCGGTGCTAATACCATCAAAATGAAATTTGGTCATCATGGTGCAAACCATCCAGTGCAAGACTTAGCGACTAAGAAAGTGATGATCACCAGTCAGAATCATGGTTTTGCCGTAGATGAAGAAACCTTACCAAGTAATCTTGAAGCTACGCATCGTTCATTATTTGATGGCAGCTTACAAGGTGTGCGTCGCACTGATGTTCCTGCGTATAGTTTTCAAGGGCATCCCGAAGCAAGCCCAGGCCCACATGATATAGCTCCGATCTTTGACGATTTCATTGCCTTAATGAAGGAGGCGAAATAATGCCTAAGCGTACCGACATAAAAAGCATCCTAATTATTGGTGCTGGTCCTATTGTCATTGGTCAAGCCTGTGAGTTTGATTACTCCGGTGCACAAGCCTGTAAAGCACTTCGTGAAGAAGGCTACCGCGTTATATTGGTTAACTCTAATCCTGCAACGATTATGACTGACCCTGAAATGGCTGATGCAATCTACATCGAGCCGATACGTTGGCAGACAGTCGAAAAGATCATCGAAAAAGAACGCCCTGATGTTTTATTGCCTACTATGGGTGGTCAAACAGCATTGAACTGTGCGTTAGATTTAGATAAGTACGGCGTACTAGAAAAATACGGCATCGAAATGATCGGGGCTAAGAAAGAAGCGATCGACATGGCAGAAGATCGCGAAAAATTCCGCGTGGCTATGGATGAGATCGGACTTAACTCTGCGCGTTCAGGTGTTGCTCACAGCATGGAAGAAGCGAAACAAATTCAATCTGGCTTGGGCTTCCCAACGATCATTCGCCCGTCGTTCACCATGGGTGGTTCAGGTGGTGGTATCGCTTACAATATGGATGAGTTTGTTGAAATCGTAACACGCGGTTTAGACTTCTCACCAACGACCGAAGTATTACTTGAAGAGTCATTATTAGGTTGGAAAGAATACGAGATGGAAGTGGTTCGTGACACAGCGGATAACTGCATCATTATTTGTGCGATTGAAAACCTTGATCCAATGGGAATCCATACAGGTGACTCGATTACAGTCGCACCTGCTCAAACATTGACAGATAAAGAATACCAATTATTACGTAATGCTTCGTTAGCGATTTTACGTAAAATTGGTGTAGAAACGGGTGGTTCGAATGTTCAGATGTCGATCAATCCAAAAGATGGTCGTATGGTCATCATCGAGATGAATCCACGTGTATCCCGTTCATCTGCATTAGCATCAAAAGCAACCGGATTCCCGATTGCAAAAATCGCTGCAAAATTAGCAGTGGGTTATACGCTTGATGAATTGCAAAATGATATTACGGGAGGTGCAACTCCAGCCTCATTCGAGCCCAGTATCGATTATGTTGTCACTAAAATTCCTCGTTTCACTTTTGAAAAATTCCCGAAAGCGGATAGCCGTTTAACCACGCAGATGAAGTCCGTGGGTGAAGTGATGGCGATAGGCCGTACTTTCCAAGAATCATTCCAAAAGGCTCTACGTGGTTTGGAAACAGATATTGATGGATTAGACGAGAAGGTTGATCTATCTAAACCAGACGCTAAAGACGAATTACGTCGTGAACTAACAGCAGCTGGCCCTGAGCGTATTTTATATGTGGCAGATGCTTTCCGTTTTGGTATGACTCGTCAAGATTTGTTTGAATTGACGTCGATTGATCCATGGTTTTTAGATCAGATTGAAGAGTTGATTGAATTAGAAGGCACTTTGAAAGATAGAGCTACTAGTAGCATTGAAAAAGATGAGATGTTTGAATTAAAACGCAAAGGTTTTTCTGATCGTCGTTTAGCAACATTACTAAAGACTGATGAATCTGAAGTACGTAAAGCACGTCAAGCGATGAATGTTCGTCCCATTTACAAACGTGTCGATACTTGCGCGGCTGAGTTCTCGACAGATACGGCTTATATGTATTCAAGCTATGATGAAGAATGTGAAGCAAAACCAAGCAATAAAGATAAAATCATGGTGTTGGGTGGTGGTCCAAACCGTATCGGTCAAGGTATTGAATTTGATTATTGTTGTGTACATGCGGCATTAGCGATGCGTGAAGATGGTTATGAAACCATCATGGTTAACTGTAACCCTGAAACTGTATCTACAGATTACGATACATCAGACAGACTATATTTTGAGCCTCTGACGCTTGAAGATGTGCTTGAAATCGTTGATCTTGAAAAACCAAAAGGTGTGATTGTTCAATACGGTGGTCAAACGCCATTGAAATTGGCAGAAGCACTGGAAGCCAATGGCACTCCAATTATTGGAACAAGCCCAGATTCAATTGACTTGGCAGAAGATCGTGAACGCTTCCAAGCGATGATCAATAAGCTAGGTTTGAAACAGCCACCCAATCGTACTGCAAGTGAAGTTGAAGAAGGTGTTCGTTTAGCTGAAGAAGTTGGTTACCCGTTAGTGGTTCGTCCTTCCTATGTATTAGGTGGTCGAGGAATGGAGATAGTCCATAACGAAGAGGATCTTCGTAACTACTTACAAACTGCGGTAAATGTATCGAATGATTCTCCTGTGTTATTAGATCGATTCTTAGATGATGCTATTGAAGTTGATGTTGATGCCATTTGTGATGGCAAAGATGTATTAATAGGCGGCATCATGCAGCATATTGAACAAGCGGGTGTTCACTCTGGTGACTCAGCCTGTTCATTGCCTCCATACTCATTAAGTGCTGAAATCCAGGATAAGCTTCGCGATCAATCACGAAAAATGGCTTTAGAGTTAGGTGTTGTTGGTCTAATGAATGTTCAGTTTGCGATTAAGGGCGATGATGTATATGTGTTAGAGGTTAATCCTCGTGCATCAAGAACGGTTCCTTACGTGTCAAAAGCTATCGGTAGACCATTAGCAAAAATATCTGCACGTTGTATGGCAGGAACTTCACTGGTAGATCAAGGAATGACGGACGAGATTGTTCCAAAGCATTATTCTGTAAAAGAAGCAGTATTCCCTTTCATTAAATTCCCTGGTGTTGACCCAATTCTTGGCCCAGAAATGAAGTCTACGGGTGAAGTGATGGGTGTTGGTAAAACCTTTGCTGAAGCTTTTTGGAAGTCACAGTATGGCGCTAGCATAGAATTTCCTGAAAAAGGTGGAACTGCTTTCTTGAGTGTTCGCGAATATGATAGCGCTGCTGTGCTTGATGTCGCTAAATTATTAACCACTGAGCTAAACTTTAAATTAGTGGCAACACGCGGTACGGCGAGAACCTTAGTCGCAGCAGGCTACGAATGTGAAACGATCAATAAAGTTCGTGAAGGGCGTCCGAACATTGTTGATTTGGTGAAAAATGATCAAGTGCAATTGATTGTAAATACTACAGAAGGTAAAAAAGCGATTGAAGATTCTTTTGAAATTCGACGTGAAGCCTTACAAGGTAAAGTAACTTATACTACAACTATCACTGGTGCATGGGCTTTATGCCAAGCCATGATGCACGAAGGTGAAGAGCAAGTTTACAAGCTACAAGACTTGCACTAAAAGTTGGTAAAATTAACTACAACAAATAACTGCTGTAAAGATAAGGATGAGATAAATCATGGATAGAGCACCCGTTACTCTCAAAGGCGCAGAGCGTTTAAAAGAAGAACTGAATGAGTTGAAGAGCGTCACTCGACCAAGAATTGTCCAGGCGATATCTACGGCGCGTGAGCATGGTGATCTCAAAGAAAATGCTGAATATCATGCCGCTAGAGAACAGCAAAGCTTCTGTGAAGGTCGAATTCAAGAATTAGAATCTGTGTTATCAACAGCTCAAATCATTGATATTACTGATTTAGGTATAGAAGGACGCGTAGTATTTGGCGCAACCGTAGAACTTGAAGATTTAGATACTGAAGAAATAGTTACTTATCAAATCGTTGGCAATATTGAAGCAGATATTAAACTGAATATGATAGCAGTATCGTCACCTATCGCTAGAGCTTTAATCGGCAAAGAAGAAGGCGAAGTTGCCACTGTAAAAGCGCCAGCGGGTATCCGCGAATATGAAATAGTAGATATTAAATACATTTAATTATCTCAACTGAAAATCACCAAAAGAGGCACTAATAGTGCCTTTTTTGTTAATTATTCATCAAAAAGATGAAGGCTAAGTTTAATGACTGATAAGTCAACAATAACAACAATAGATTTACTAAGAAATGGAGTCGTGGAAGATGACGCGGTTTTCTGTGGTTGCACCGATGATGTGTTAACAGATCATGGCTGGCAGCAAATGGTCCAAGCCTTGGACAATAAAAATGATTGGGATCTTATCGTATCTTCTAAATTACAACGTTGTCGTGAATTTGCTGAGTTAATAGCAAGCGAAGATGATATTGATATTGAGCTTGATAAGAATTTAGATGAAATAGACTTTGGTCTTTGGGAGGGTTTAGCCCCAGAAAAAATCATGAAAGAGGATGCTGATCTTCTTAATGCATGGTGGCAATCACCGATTAAACATACGCCTCCTGAAGGTGAAGACTTTCACCAATTTCAAGCGCGTATTTTAAGCGCATTTAAAGAAGTTGTTGAGAATAATAGCGGTAAAAAAATTCTAATTATTAGTGATTCGTGGGCGATTCGAGTCATTATCATGCATATATTAGGGTTACAGTGTGAAAACCTATTCCGTATCAATGTTGATTATGCCTGTTACTCACAAATACAAATTCATCACGATGAAGTAGGGCAGAAGGGTTGTTTGATTAGGCATGGGTAAATAAATCGTATATAAAACCCAGCTGATACAAGGCTACAAACATTACAGAGAAAGATATTCTCATGTCTTTGATTTAAATTTGAATTGAAATTTAATACGAGAGAATAGGCAAATTCATCTTTTTTTAAAAACTAATCCTGCTTTTAATAGTAATAAAACCCAAGGCAAGCCGTGAATAACTAGATCGAACCAATCTACGGGTTTGACTAAGCTGCCATTAATTAATAGCGTTAATTTTTCTACAATATGTGGCGGCGAGAAGGGAGCAAGTCCAAGCGTCGCACATAACATTATAATAATTGCCCAATTTAATTTATCGATTAGGGATAGCATTTTTTAATCTCTCAAATATGACGAGCCCTGCTAAGTGTTTTTCATTTTACTTTTGATCTCTCTATGTACACACGATTAGATTCAACATAGATATTTTTGAAAATCCCTCCCCCCATTATTGGAAATATAACGGTAAACACAATAATTTATTGCCAAAAAGTAGGGGGGTGTCATTTTAGATGCAATTTATAGTGATTAACCGTAAACACATAAATAAGCAGTATCAGTTTTAACGGTTACATCGAATGAACTATCTGCATCAACATTAAATGACTCACCAGCGTTGTAGGTCTTACTTTGATCTTCGTCGGGCATTTTTATTTCTAATGCACCTGTAATCACTGTCATTTTTTCTTTTGCCGCAGTGCCAAATTTATAAGTACCCGGTGCCATTACTCCAACTGAAGCAGGATTGGTTTCAGATTCGTAAGCAACAGAAATAACATTGCCTTCAAAGTATTCATTGGTTTTAAACATTCTAATTTCTCTCATTTGTAGTTGAAAATTGCTATTGGGCGAAGTTTACCATTTTATAAAGATTAGTCAGAAAAACATCAATTTCATTCTGCAAAAAAAGTAAGAAACGGTATACTTTGCACAAATTAAAAATGAGGCTCTATAGTCTCTAAAATTCATTTACTACAACTTATTTGAGAGATAATGACATGAGCATTAAACGTATCGGACACCGTTTTATTGATTCTGCTAGCGGAAAAACCCTTGATGTATGGTTTCCACGATCTAATAAAGAAATCGCTCGTAGTTGTTTAGCGCAAAAAGTGGGAATGATTAAGAGTGATTTTATTACTGTTGAGATTGGTTCTGTCGACGATGCGCCAAAATCTGTTGAGGATGCTTATTTACGCCTACATTTATTATCTGAATGCGCAGTTAAACCCAATGCGATAAATCTTGATGGCGTGTTTGGTTTACTCACAAACGTAGCATGGACATCGGCTGGCCCAGTATTGCCGAATGAAGTAGAAAACCTACGAGCGTTAATCGCTGAAGAGAATCATCAATTAAACGTCACTTCAATCGATAAATTTCCACGCATGACTGATTACGTGATACCAGAAGGTGTACGAATTGGTAATGCAGATCGTATCCGCTTAGGTGCCCATTTGGCTTCTGGCACTACGGTAATGCATGAGGGTTTTGTTAACTTTAATGCGGGTACTTTGGGTAACTCAATGGTTGAAGGCCGAATTAGTGCAGGCGTTATCGTTGGTGCTGATTCAGATGTTGGCGGCGGTGCATCTATCATGGGTACGCTTTCAGGTGGTGGTAAGCAAGTTATCTCAATTGGTCAACGTAATCTATTAGGTGCAAATGCAGGCATAGGTATTTCATTAGGCGATGATTGTATTGTAGAAGCGGGTTTGTACTTAACATCAGGCACAAAAGTAAAAACGCCGGTGGGTGATGTGGTTTCAGCGCATGAGCTATCGGGTCAATCAGGTTTGTTATTTAGACGTAACAGTCAATCTGGTGCAGTTGAAGCGATTGTTACTAATGCATCTACTTGGGGTGGCTTGAATTCTTCATTGCACAGTAATGATTAGTTTGATTCATTCAGACTCTCCATAATAGACTCCTTAAGAGGCACCCCCTACCTTTTTGATAATTTGTTAACGTATCAAATTAAAAGTAGATGTTTTTTTGTTAAGTGATGTCAAATATATCAAATAATACCTTTAAGCATCATCTGTACGCCTCAGTAAAACTGGGCGTACCTTTGGTGTTGATGCAGATTACTCTCATGCTAATCAATGTTACTGATACATTGATGCTTGGCTGGTTAGGCGTTAAAGAACTGGCAGCGGGTACACTGGCATTTCAATTAGTATTTGCGGTCTATATCTTTGGTTTGGGTATATCCTCCGCATTAATGCCTTTGGTGTCCTCAGCTGCAGGGCAAAATAATCATCAAGCAGTGCGTCGTAGTGTAAGAATGGGGCTATGGGTATTAGGCATATGTGTCATGTTATTGATGATTCCTATGTTATACGGTCAACAAATATTGATCCTACTGGGCCAGGATCCTGAACTGTCTGCCTTAGCACAAACCTATATCGATATTGCGCAGTGGTCATTGATTCCCGTGTTTCTTCTCACTGGACTTAGGAATTTTCTTGCTAGTTTAGAACATACTGCGACAATTCTTCTTATTACCATCACCATGGCTTTATTAAATGCGTTCTTAAATTACGCCTTTATATTCGGACACTTTGGTTTCCCTCGCTTGGAAATGCAAGGGGCAGCCATAGCAACGTGCATCGTTAATGTGGTTGGTTTTGTTAGTTTGGCGCTTTATGTTCGTTTTTCTGAATTTTGTCGACCTTATGAAATATTTAAACGCTTTTGGGTGCCAGAATGGACTGCATTTAAAGAAATCATAAAAATCGGCTTACCACTGTCGTTAATGATATTTTTTGAAGCAGGAATGTTTTTGACGGCAGCACTAATGATAGGTTTGATTGGTGAAGTTGAATTAGCCGCTCATGGTATTTCAATACAATTAGAAAGCCTAGCTTTTATGATTCCATTAGGTCTATCGCAGGTAGCCTCAGTCCGTGTTGCTAATGCAGCGGGTCGAGGTGATACCTTAGGGATTGATCTAGCTGCCAAAGCGGTACTGTTATTATCATTGGGTTTTGCCGTTATCACGGCTTTAATTTTTCTGTTAATTCCTGAAATTCTTGTGCAACACTTCCTAAGTGAAGAAGAAACAGATGCCAGCGCTGTAATCGCTTATGCAGTACCTTTGCTGATGATGGCCGCAGCATTCCAAATTTTTGATGCAATTCAAGTGTCAGCAGCGGGAAGTTTACGTGGTCTTAAAGACGCAAAAATACCTATGATTATAGCTGCGATAAGCTATTGGCCGATTGGTCTAACGGCTTCTTATATTTTGGCATTTCCCTTGGGGTATGGTGGAACGGGTGTTTGGGGAGGCTTAGTGATAGGTTTGGCAGTATCGAGCATTTGCTTGATGTGGCGTTTTGTAAACAGAGAGCGGCTTGGCTTAGTAAGACGTTGAATTCGTAGATAATTAGATGAGTCAAAAGACAGTTCTGCAGAGCATAGTCGAAGCCCCCCACTTTTTTGAAAGCTATTTCATCACAATAAAGTTAGCCAACATGCAATTTAGTTATTCGGCTTTCATCTTTAAGTGTAGCGAAAAATGTTATTTCACATCCACTGTTAAAGAACTTTTTAAAGCAAAATAGTAACTTGAACAGATAAAACTATTAAAAAGTAGGGGGGTGTCATTTTATTCAATCAATTAGCTATTTTATAAATGCAGCAATTCTATTCGCCGCTTCAATACATTCTTCCACTGAAGCAACTAAAGCCATTCTTATTCTGTGTGATCCGGGGTTTATACCATCAACTGATCTCGCTAAATAACTGCCTGGAACTACTTTTAGATTTTGTTGCGCGTAAATGTCTCGGGTAAAATCTTCATCATCCATCGCGATATTTGGCCATAAATAGAAACCTGCTTCAGGTTTTTGAACATCTAGAATGGGTTCAAGTATGTCCAAGACTGCATCAAATTTCTGTCGATATAATTCACGGTTTTCAATCACATGCTGTTCGTCATTCCATGCGGCAATACTGGCTTTTTGGATAGGCTCAGACATTGCACAACCGTGATAGGTTCGATAGAGCAAAAACTGTTTGAGAATATCGGCATCACCTGCAATAAACCCAGAACGTAAACCTGGGGCATTAGATCGTTTTGATAAGCTATGAAATACCACGCAGCGTTTGAAATCAGTATTTCCAATTTTGGCGGCGATTTCTAACAGACCTACGGGTGGTATAGCTTCATCAAAGTAGATCTCGGAATAGCATTCATCGCTGGCAATAATGAAATCATGTTTTTCAGCAAGTGCTATTAGTTTTGTAATTTGTTCTTCATTCATTACCGAACCCGTAGGGTTCCCAGGACTACATAAATAAAGTAACTGGCAGTCATCCCATGTCTTTGCACTGACTTGGTCAAAATCAGGAATGAAATTATTATCGGCTGTGCAAGCTAAAAAAACAGGCTCAGCCCCCGCCAAAAAAGCGGCCCCTTCATAGATTTGATAGAAGGGATTTGGCATTACAATCTTTGCATTAGAGGCTGATGAATCACCTTTACTATCGATGACCGCTTGAGCAAAAGCAAAAAGTGCTTCACGCGTGCCATTCACAGGTACAACATGACTAACTGGGTTTAAGATACCATCACCAAGATTAAACCTGCGACTTAGCCAATTGGCAATGCTGGTTCTTAATTCAATACTACCTGCGGTAACTGGATAATTTGAAAATCCAGCAAGATTTTCGCTAATAGCATTTAATATAAGTTCTGGGGTTTTATGTTTGGGTTCACCAATCGCTAGTGACACCATAGGTATATCCACAGGTTTCACATCAGCATATAACTCAGCAATTTTTTGAAATGGATAAGGATGTAGTTTTGTGAGATTAGAATTCATTTTTAGTATGTATTTAAAATAATTGAAATTTAGCAGGAATGAAACCAGATTATATGAGGAATATTAAGTTAAAGGTAAGCATTATGGGAGTAAAGTGATAAAGAATTTGAAAGCCAATGACGATTCAATAAAATTAATCCTCATTTTTTAATAATATTGATTATCATAAGTTAAAAAAATCATCATTATTAAATATCTCAAAATAGATACTTTTCTTTGGATTAATTATTGCTTTGAGTTGTTTTTAATTTTTACATTTACCATAATAACTAGGATATGAGTACGATTTTAAAATTCGCATGCATTATTAAATACTTAGAGCTATACATATTAACAAGCTGAAGAACTAACTTAAGCAACTTAGCTTTGGCAGATAAAACCAATATTACTGACATTAAAAATTTACAAAACTTCTATCTATTAAATTTAAGCATGAGCTTAAATTTTAGCCATTATAGGAATCAACCTAATGAGCATACCAAACGATAACAATAATAATAACCAAGACACACTGTTAGATGGGGAAAATGCAGTTTACCTCGAGCAATTATTCGAAAGATATTTAGAAGATAACACCTCCGTAAGTGACCGTTGGCAAAAGTATTTTGCTGATATGCCAGTACCTGCTGATTTTTTGAATGGCAATACGCATACTGAAATGCGCAGTAAGTTCGTGCAAAATCATTTTCATAGAACCGCGTCAGTAAAAAAAGCGGTGGGTTCTATTGAGCTAGAAAAAGAACGCATGCAAGTGCATGTATCTCAACTCATCAATAATTATCGTGTATTAGGTCACTTGGTGGCTTACACCAATCCTTTACGTGGTGATGAAGTATTACCTAACCTTCCTGAACTCACCTTAAAAAACTATGGCTTAGATAAGATCGATGGGGAGACTTTGTTCGACCCTGGCAATTTCCAAATGAAGGAAACGCCTACACTAGCTAATATATTTAGTGCTTTACGACATACCTATACTGAAAGTATTGGTATCGAGTATATGCATATTATGGATACTAAAGAGGTTCGTTGGTTGCAAAGCCGTCTTGAGCCTTGTCAGGCAAGACCGCAATTTGATGCGGATAAAAAGAGCGCTTTGCTGGATGACTTAGTAGCTTCTGAAGCACTTGAACAATACCTTCACAAAAAGTATGTAGGTCAAAAACGCTTTTCGTTAGAAGGTGGTGAATCACTGATTCCGATGTTGAATGAAATTATCCATCATTCAGCTGCACAAAAAACGCGTGAAATCGTGTTAGCGATGGCTCATCGCGGCCGTCTCAATGTACTTATCAATGTTATGGGTAAGTCGCCAGAAGTGTTATTCGATGAATTCGAAGGCAAATATAATGAAGAGTTATCAGCGGGCGATGTGAAGTACCACAAAGGTTTCTCATGTGATATTGAAACCAAACATGATCCGATGCATTTAACGTTGGCATTTAATCCATCACATCTTGAAATTGTATCTCCAGTAGCGGGGGGATCAGTTCGAGCACGTCAAGACCGACGCTCAGAAAAACCGTCCGATCAAGACGGTAGAGTCGTAGCAGTTGTTATCCATGGCGATGCAGCTTTTGCAGGTCAAGGTGTTGTCATGGAGTCATTTAATATGTCTCAGACACGTGGCTACCGCATTAACGGCACAGTGCATATTGTAGTAAACAATCAAATCGGTTTCACCACGAGTACTGCAAATGACAGTCGCAGTACTTATTACCCGACTGATGTGGCAAAAATGATCAATGCACCAATCTTTCATGTAAATGGAGATGATCCTGAAGCGGTCGCTTATGTCGCACAGGTTGCTTTAGATTATCGTCTGCAATTCAATAAAGACGTGGTGATAGATTTAGTTTGTTATCGCCGTCATGGTCATAATGAAGCTGATGAGCCAGCAATGACACAACCGATAATGTATAAAGCTATTCGGTCAAAGAAGACGACTCAAGAACTCTACGCACAAAAATTAATAAACGAAGGTCTATTGTCAGACAATCAAGCGAAACAACGTATTGTCGATTTTAAAGATAAACTGAGTCGAGGTGAGCCTGCCGTCCCTACCTTGAACTACAGCAGTATTCCTGCGAATCTTTTAGTGAATTGGGAAAATTACTTAGGCCGTGACTGGTCTACTAAAACAGACACCACTTATTCGCTTGCAAAAATGCAGGAAATGACAAAACGTTTTCATAACGTACCTGAGCGCATTGATGTGCATCGTCAAATTAGAAAAATATTAGACGGCCGTAATGACATGGCTGAAGGTAAGCGTCCTGTTGATTGGGGGTTTGGTGAAACACTTGCTTACGCCTCCTTGCTTGAAGAAAATTATGATATTCGTATAAGCGGTCAAGATAGCGGTCGTGGGACTTTCTCTCATCGTCATGCAGTGTTGCATAGTCAATCAGAAAGAGCCGCATGGGTACCACTAAAACATGTTGCTGACGAGCAAGGTACGTTTACCGTTATTGACTCGGTGCTTTCTGAAGAAGCGGTACTCGCATTTGAATATGGTTATGCAACGACCTCACCGAATACATTATTGATCTGGGAAGCTCAGTTCGGTGATTTCGTCAATGGCGCTCAAGTGGTTATTGATCAGTTTATTAGTTCTGGTGAACAGAAATGGGGTCGTTTATGTGGCCTAGTGATGTTTTTACCTCACGGCTATGAAGGTATGGGTGCGGAGCATTCATCGGCACGTCTAGAGCGCTTTATGCAGCTTTGTGCTGAAGACAATATCCAAGTAGTTGTTCCAAGTACACCTGCACAAACATTCCACATGTTACGCCGCCAAATGCACCGACCTTATCGTCGTCCATTAATTGTCATGACGCCCAAAAGCTTATTAAGAAACCCTGCTGCGGTAAGCACCATGGAAGAGTTAGCAGAAGGCAGTTTTCAGACGGTAATTGATGATGATAGATTCCAAGATGATGATAAGAAAGGCATTGATCGTTTAGTGCTATGTAGTGGTAAAGTCTATTATGACATTCGTAAACATGCGGATGAAATAGAGCACAAAGAGACGCCACTAGTAAGAATGGAGCAACTCTACCCATTCCCTGAAAAGACGTTAGATATAATATTGAAGTCATACCCTGACCTAAAAGAAGTCGTTTGGTGTCAAGAAGAACCACGCAATCAAGGCGCATGGGATAGCACCAAACATCGTTTTAGTAAATTTAAAGAATATAAACTCAGTGTGGTGAGTAGACCCAGTGCAGCCGCCCCAGCGGTAGGTTCGCACAAAGTTCATCTTATTCAGCAAGCAACACTAGTTAACCAAGCACTCAACCTAGAGACAAAATAATGACTATTGAAATACGTGTACCTCAATTACCTGAATCCGTCGCTGACGCGAGCATTGCCGCTTGGGTTGTGAAAGTTGGAGATCATGTAACAGAAGATCAAAACCTTCTCGAACTTGAAACAGATAAAGTGGTACTTGAAGTACCGGCACCAGCATCAGGTGTTTTGTTAGAAATTAAAGCCGAAGAAGGAGCTACCGTGTTAGGTGGAGATCTCATCGGTATTATTGATGAGACTGCAGCAACATCCACAAACTCAGATGAAGTTCCTGCGGCTGAAGTATCTCCTGCAGCTGATGTTAATGCGAGTCCATCAGTACGAAAAACGATGGCAGAGAATGATATCGACGGTGCAAGTGTTACAGGCAGTGGCAAGAACGGGCGAATTCTTAAAGAAGACCTTAACAAGAGCGCAGATAAACAAGCAGCACCAGCAGCCTCTGCTCCGGCAAAGAAAGCAGCTAAAGAAGAAGTCAGCGTAGATTTGAGTGGACGCGAAGAACGTCGGGTACCAATGACTCGTTTACGTGCAAAAATTGCAGAGCGTTTGATTGATGCACAGCAGACTGCTGCGATCTTGACTACGTTCAACGAAGTAGACCTTAGTAAGGTTATTCGTTTACGTAAAAAGTACCAAGAGCGTTTCACAAAAGTTCATGATGTGAAGCTAGGCTTTATGTCTTTCTTTGTTAAAGCGGCAACAGAAGCACTAAAACGCTACCCAGAAATTAACGCTAAAATCGATGATGGCGATATCATCTACCAAGGTTTTTACGACATTGGTGTAGCGGTATCTTCAGAGCGTGGTTTGGTTGTACCAATCTTAAGAAATACTGACTCAATGGGTAATGCTGATATTGAGAAAGGAATTGCTGACTTTGCTAGCAGAGCGCGTAGCGGTCA